>JBDSAP010000317.1:0-15196 GCA_039922055.1 Ferruginibacter sp. | reverse complement strand
GCATCGGTAGGAAATATAACCACATTGCTTTCAAAAGACTTTTTGACATTAGTAATGATTGCTTTTGTAATAGCCTTACCTGTTGCCTGGTGGTTCATGTATAACTGGCTTCAGAATTATCCATATCACATTACCATACAATGGTGGGTATTTGCCCTGGCAGGATTGGCGGCAATAATAATTGCATTGTTCACGGTAAGTTTCCAGGCAATAAAAGCTGGAATGGCTAACCCGGTGAAGAGTTTGAGAACGGAATAAGGTGGCCCCACCCGGCCTCCCCGAAGGGGAGGAGGAAGGCAAGAGTTAACGAACTAAAAAGTTTTTTGCTGAATAGCAGTCGAATGGCCCCACCCGGCCTCCCCCATAGGGAGGAGGAAGGCAAGAGTTAACGAACTAAAAAGTTTTTTGCTGAATAGCAGGCGATCATTTAAAAGATGAAGCTGATTTGGAAGATTCAATGTTTGGTAAAGAGACGAAGTACCGCCTCCTTTCTTTTGGAGAGGAGGAAGGGAGGTGAGGCCACAATGTTTGGTAAAGAGTTGAAGCACCGCCTCCTCTCTTTTGGAGAGGAGGTTGGGAGGTGAGGCCCCAGAGCGGTAGGCAAAGCTCCACACCGGTATGCAGTACAAGTGTGCGACGCAACAATGCTGCTATGGAAATCAAATACCCGGTACAAAAGCCTGTCTGCATAACTGATAGAGGTTGAGATAAAAACACAAAACACAACACACAAAACAAAAAACAAAAAATCAAACATCACACATCATACATCACACATCAAAAATTATGTTTAAAAATTATTTTAAAACCGCATGGCGGAACATTACGAGAAGCAAGGGCTATAGTGCGCTGAATATTTTTGGTCTTGCAACCGGTATGGCAGTGGCTTTGTTGATCGGATTGTGGGTACACAATGAGTATAGTTATGACAAGTTTTTGCCTAACTACGAACAACTTTATAAAGTGCAGCGCAACTATGACAGCAATGGTGATACGCTCACATTTGCTACTACTTCTTTGAGGCTTGCTGAAGTGCTCCGTACCGATGTTCCGGAGATAGAATATGTTGCAGAGAGTGACTGGATGGGCTCACATGGATTGATGGTTGGTGACAAAAAACTTTACATGAACGGCGCCATCAGCGGTGTTGATTTTTTAAAGATGTTCCAGTTTCCGCTGGTGCATGGCAACGCCAAAACTGTGATGAATGATCCATATTCGATCGTACTCACAGAGTCAACGGCAAAGGCTTTGTTCGGTAATGAAGACCCTATCAACAAAACCGTACGCTTTGATAATAAGGACAACCTGAAAGTGACCGGCATTCTAAAAGATCTGCCGAACAATTCTTCCATTAAACTTAATTATATTATTCCTTACAGTTATCTAGACCAAACATCCGCTTCCATAAAAGCCAGTCGCACCGGTAGCTTTGGCAATAACAGGCTCCAGATATTTGTAAAATTAAAACCCGGCATTAGTTACGCACAGGTAGCTCCCAAGCTGAGAAACATTGAACATACAGAAACCGATAACAGGAATGCCATGAACTCTTTCGTGTTTCTTCAGCCATTAAAGAACTGGCACCTGTACAGCAATTTTGTAAATGGAAAAGACTTGCCGGGCTTTTTAGAATATGTAAAAATGTTCAGCATCATTGGTGCGCTGGTATTATTGATCGCATGTATCAACTTCATTAACCTTACTACGGCCCGGTCAGAAAAAAGAGCGAGGGAAGTTGGTGTTAGAAAAGCAATCGGCTCCCGGCGCAAGGATTTGATCCTACAATTTTTGTCTGAATCATTCCTGCTCACTTTCATTGCATTTTTCTTTGCCTTGATATTTGTGCAATTAAGTCTGCCAGCATTTAATTCGCTTACGGGTGCTATCGTAACTATCCCTTATTCAAGCGCTACGTTTTGGGCCATCATGATCTCCTGTGTTTTTCTTACCGCATTGATCGCAGGCAGCAGGCCGGCATTCTATCTTTCTTCTTTCAACCCCGTGAAAGTTTTAAAAGCAAATATGCAAACCGGTAGGTCAGCAACACTTCCCCGGAAAATTTTAGTGGTATTGCAATTCAGTTGTTCTGTTGCGCTTATCATCAGCACTATCATTATCTACCAGCAAATACAACATGCGAAGAACCGGCCCAATGGCTACGACCTCAACCGGTTGTTGATGACGGATATGAATAATGATCTCGAACGAAATTATACCGCAATAAAAAATGAGCTGCTGCAAAACGGTGTGGCATCAAGCGTGACAAGCGCTTCCAGTCCTGCAACAAATATTTACTGGCATACCGATATTGATAACTGGCCCGGTAAGAATGCCAGTGAAACCGTCGAAATGGGCCTGATCATGGTAGGAGACGATTATTTTAAAACGCTGGGCATAACCATGCAGGAAGGCAGGGAATTTACAAACGGTAATGATACCATGAGTGTTATTTTCAATGAAACCGCTATTAAAACCTTGCGCATTAAAGATCCCATCAGCAAGCTGATAACCTGGGACGATCGGCAGTTTAGAATTGTGGGTGTTGTCAAAGATGCCTTGATGCTGTCTCCCTTTACACCAGCAGACCCTACCATGTTCTTTGCAACCCCGGAGCCCCAGGGTAATTTTATGTATCGCTTATCTCCCCAGATCAAAACACAGGATGCTATCACTAAGCTTACCGGCATTTTCAATAAATACAATCCTGCTTTTCCTTACGATTACCAGTTTGCAGATGCAGAGTATGCCAACAAATTCAAGCTTGAATTATTGATCGGAACGCTTGCCGGCATCTTTGCATCGCTGGCTATTTTTATATCTTGTCTTGGCCTGTTTGGCCTGGCGGCTTATATGGCAGAGCAGCGACGCAAAGAGATCGGTATCCGCAAAGTTTTAGGCGCAAGGGTATACCAAATGTGGCTGTTACTTTCAAAAGATTTTATCGTACTGGTGCTGATCAGTTGCATCATTGCATCGCCGATTGCTCTATACTTTTTGCGTGATTGGTTGCAGAAATATAGTTACCGCATCAGCATTGGACCTGGTGTATTTGTTTTGGCTGCCGGAATGGCCATACTCATAACGATCGTTACGATTAGCTTCCAGGCAATAAAAGCAGCAGTGGCGAATCCGGTGAAGGGATTGAGGATGGAGTAGGGCAGCCCCTCCCGGCCTCCCCGAAGGGGAGGAGGAGGGCAGGAGTTTGATGATTAAAAAGTTACTGCTGAGTAGCAGTTGAATGGCCCCACCCGGCCTCCCCCAAGGGGAGGAGGAAGACAAGAGTTTGATGATACAAGAGCTTAATGGAAATGATGGCGATCAATAAAGAGATAAAGCTGAATTGGAAGATATAATGTTTGGCAAAGTGACGCAGCACCGCCTCCTCTCTTTGGGAGAGGAGGAAGGGAGGTGAGGCCACAGAGCAGCAGATCAAAGCTCCACAATGGTATATCGTACAAGTGTGCGACGCAACAATGCCGCTATGAAAAGAAAATGCCTGGTACAAAAATCTGTCTGCATAAACTGATAGATGTTGAGATAAAAACACAAAACACAAAACACAAAACACAAAACACACAACGCAAAACACAAAACACAAAACACAAAACGCAAAACACAAAACACAAAACATCATACATCACACATCATACATCAAAGACCATGTTTAAAAACTATTTCAAAACCGCCTGGAGGAATTTATTAAAAAATAAATTTTACTCCGCTATCAATATTACCGGTTTAACGATCGGGCTTGCTGTGGGTATGCTCATTTTATTATGGGTGCAGGATGAATTCAGTTTTGATGGATTTCATAAAGAATCGAAAAATATTTATAAGCTGGAAAATATGGTAGGCACTGGCGCCAGCGTACAGATATGGCAAAATACCGTTGCGCCGATCGGTGTGATGGGCAAGTCTGAATTGCCTGAGATAAAAGAAGTGGTGAGGTTTTCGTATAACAATTACTATGCGTTGTTTCAATACAAGGATAAGGTTTTTAACGAGCACAAGGCTTTTTTCACCGATCCGTCCATGTTCTCAATGTTTGATTTTCCTTTGATCAAAGGAAATAATGCCAGGCCGTTTGCAAATAACAATTCTATTGTTGTTACGGCAACGACTGCTCGCAAATATTTTGGCAATGAAGATCCAATTGGCAAAGTGCTTGTAACGGAAGATAAAACAAGCTTTATGGTTACGGGTGTTATCAACGATTTCCCGAAGAACTCTACCATACAAGGCGACCTGTTTTTTCCTATGTCTTTGCTAAATAATAAAATGTATGAAGGCAAGGCAGGTGCAAGCCTTATGAATGATTTTAGTCAATTTAATTACATCACTTTCTTTCAATTAAAACCAGGCGCATCACTTTCCGCACTCAATACCAAACTCCGGAATATCCATTTACGCAACAAGCCCGACGATACCGACATTGCTTACATGTTAGCAGCATTGCCTTCTATTCATTTGTATAAATCCGATGGCTCAAATGGGGGCATTGAAACTGTAAAAATGTTTACCATTATTGCTTTGGTGATATTGATCATTGCCTGTATCAATTATGTAAATCTATCCACGGCCCGGTCAATGTTGCGATCTAAGGAGATCAGTCTTCGTAAAATTGTAGGTGCCGCAAGAATACAATTGTTCTTACAGTTCATTATTGAAACTGCATTGATATTTGTATTGGCAGCTATCCTTGCAATTGGGCTCATTTACATACTAATGCCTTCGTTCAATAATATCTCAGGTAAAGAATTAGTGTTTGATCTTTCCGATTACCATGTATGGACAGTTATTGGTACAACAATCCTGGCTACACTTGTGGCTTCCAGTATTTATCCCGCGTTATTACTTTCTTCCTTTGAACCTTTAAAAGCATTGAAGGGCAAAATATCTGTTCGGCTCAGCGATGCTGTTTTTCGCAAGGTATTGGTAGTGACACAGTTTTCATTTTCCATTGTATTGATTGCCGGAACAATCATCATCAGCAAACAACTTGGCTATATCCGTTCAAAGGCGTTGGGTTATGATAAGGATCATGTATTGTCTTTTGAAATGCGTGACATAAGTAAACATTACGATGCGGTAAAAGCTGAGTTATTAAAACAACCCGGTATAATTGACGTAACCCGTGGCGGCAACAATATTGTAGACCTCGCCGGACAAACGGGAAATAATTCCTGGGATGGAAAACAACCGGGACAGACCATGATGGTAAGACCAATGGCAATGGATAAAAATTTTATTGATTTCTTTAAAATCAAACTTCAGCAGGGCACAGGTTTTACCGGCACACTGGCAGATTCAAACCATCTTATTTTAAATGAAACTGCTGTAAGAGATGCCGGTATTAAAGATCCGATCGGTAAAAAGTTCCGGATGTGGCAAATTGATGGAACCATTATCGGGGTTGTAAAGGATTTTCATTTCGCTTCCATGAAGAACAGGATCGAGCCTGCGGTTTTTTATGCTTTTGAAGGAGACATGTGGCGGATGTATATTAAAACAACCGGTAAGGATGCTGCCAAAACAATTGCCACCGCAGAACAGCAATGGAAAAAATACAACGCAGGCTTTACGTTTGACTATGCATTTTTAGACGACACTTTTAATAACCTGTATCGGTCTGAGCAACGCACTGGCACACTCTTCAATGTATTTGCCGGCATAGCAATTCTTATTTCCTGTTTAGGATTATTTGGCCTTGCAGCATTTACGGCGCAATTGCGTACCCGTGAAATTGGTGTTCGCAAAGTAATAGGCGCCAGCGTGACAAGTATCATTCGTTTATTAGCAAAAGATTTTATCAGGCTTGTGATGATTGCAATTGTTATTGCTGTGCCGGTAGCTAAATATGTAATGGGCAAATGGCTGGATGACTTTGCTTACAAGATTAATATGGGATACACAGTATTCATTATAGCCGGATTGATTGCGGTTGGCATTGCAATGTTTACGATAAGTTTTCAATCCATAAAAGCAGCGATTGCAAACCCGGTGAAGAGTTTGAGAACGGAGTAAAAGCGGCCCCTCCCGGCCTCCCCGAAGGGGAGGAGGAAGGCAAGAGTTAGCGATTTAAAAAGTGTTTGCTGAGTGGCAGTCGAATGGCCCCACCCGGCCTCCCCCAAAGGGAGGAGGAAGGCAAGAGTTGGCGAATTAAAAAATTTTTTGCTGAGTATCAGTGGAGGCCCCACCCCGCCTCCCCCAAAGGGAGGAGGAAGGCAGGAGTTAGCGAACTAAAAAGTTTTTTGCTGAGTAGCAATGGAATGGCCCCACCCGGCCTCCCCCAAAGGGAGGAGGAAGGCAAGAGTTCATGAACTAAAAATATTTTGTTGATAAAAGATCAGTAAAGAGATAAAGTTGATTTGGAAGATACACCGTTTGGTAAAGAGATGAAGCGCCGCCTCCTCTCTTTGGGAGAGGAGGTTGGAAGGTTAGGCCCCAGAGCGGCCGATCAACGCCCCCCAATGGTATATCGTACAAGTGTGCGACGCAACAATGCTGCTATGAAAAGCAAATGCCCGGTACAAAAGCCTGTCTGCATAAACTGATAGATGTTGAGATAAAAAAACAAAAAACAAAAAACAAAAAACAAAAAACAAAACATAATACATAAAACCACAAACACTAAACACCAAACACCAAACCACAAACAGTAAACAATGAACCATCAACCATAAACCAACATCTATGATAAAAAATTATTTTAAGGTCGCCACCCGCTTCCTGCTAAAAAACAAAACCTTCAGCTTTATCAATATTATTGGTTTGGCTATTGGCACTTTGTGTTGCCTGTATATATTGTTGTATGTAGAGGATCAATACAGTTATGATAAACATCATAAAGATGCAAATAATATCTATCGCATCACAACTGCTTTGCAGTTGCCGGGAGATAAGCACAATAACTCTACCTCTTCACCACCTATCGCGCCTGCGATGAAAAGCGATTTCGGAGAAGTGTTGCAATTCACCAGGGTAATACCAACCATTGGAGTAAAGCAGCACCTGTTGCGGTATAAGGAAAAATCCATTTATGAAAAGGATGCAACCTTTGTCGACTCTACTTTCTTTGAAGTGTTTACCTATCATTTTACAAGTGGCAATGCAATCAGGCCGCTTGCGGAACCTTATACAATAGTATTAACTCAATCAACTGCTGATAAGCTTTTTGATCGGGGTGATGATCCCGTGGGCAAAACAATTGAAATAGACAACAGCTACGGAAAACACGATTACAAAGTAACTGGCGTAGTCGATGCGAGCCTGGGCAAATCACATATACAATCCAATATGTTTATTACCATGCGCAGTGGTGGCTTTGGCGAATTTGTGCTGGGCAATGACTCATGGGCAGGTAATAATTTCGCAGCTTCGTATGTTAAACTGCATCCTAAAGCAGATCCAATGGTGTTGGAAAAAAAGCTGCCCGCCTTTCTAAATAAATATGGTGCAGAGCAATTGAAAAACCTGAACATGGAAAAGCAATTGCACCTGCAACCTATCGCTTCCATTCATACTACGATGGGGTATGAAAATGAAATAAGTAAAACCGTGAGCCCGTTTTTCCTGTCCATACTCTTATTAATTGCGGGCCTTATCCAGGTAATTGCCTGTATTAATTTTATGAACCTGTCTACTGCCCGTGCATCAAAAAGAGCGAAGGAAGTAGGCGTAAGAAAAGTGATCGGTGCAGAGCGGAAGGACCTGATGAAACAATTTTTAAGCGAATCATTTTTACTGGCATTTATTGGCGTACTAATCGCTTTGCCTTTATTATGGTTAGTGCTTCCTTATCTCAATGAGGTCACAAAAGCAAGTATTCAATTTTCATTCTTCGGCGACTACCGGCTTTGGATAATACTGGCGAGTCTTATTCTTGTTACGGGGTTATTAGCAGGTAGTTACCCCGCCTTTTATCTTTCTGCTTTTCAGGCGATAAAAGTAATTAAAGGCAATTTCACCAGTCATATTTCGGCTGCGGGCATTCGCAGATCGTTAGTCGTATTCCAGTTTGTATTGTCCATTGTGCTCATTTCCGGTATCATCATTATTTACAGCCAGTTAAACTATATAAAAAATAAAGACCTTGGATTTAATAAAGAACAACAACTTGTTTTTACTTTTCATACAGATGATACAAAACTTAAGATACCGGTTTTCATGGAAGATATGCGGCAATTGCCTGAAGTAAAAGCGGTGAGCAGAGCTAATAATTACCTCAGCCAGTTTGTGTTCAATGACATGGGATTTTTTCCAAAGGGAGGCAACATGTCCAATGCTGAAGATGCACAGTTTATACAAACAGATGAACACTTTGTAAAAGCAAGTGGCATCAAACTGATCAGCGGCAGGGATTTCAGGCAGTTTGATTCAGGCCGTGTCCTCGTAAATGAAACGCTGATAAAAAGGTTAGGCATAAAGCCAGAAGCTGCACCGGGTCAAAAATTATATTCGCAACAAAGCGACCTGGATACCAGGCCATTTAGCGTGGAAATCGCAGGTGTGATGAAGGATTTTAATTACAATTCCCTGCATGAAAATGTAAAGCCATTTATGTTCATGTACCAGGGTAATGGTGATGCATTATCTAATGTGATAGTTGCAGTTAATAGTAAAAATTATAAAGCACTGCTGGATAAAATGGCATCGCTTTGGCATAAAGATCTTCCTGCGGTTCCTTTTGAATATGTATTCTTAGATGATGAAGTGCAAAAACAATATGAGACCGAGATCACTTTATCTCATATCATCAATTCATTTACATTGATTGCCATCTTCATTTCCTGCCTTGGCTTATTTGGATTGGCTGCATTCAGCGCCGAACAAAGAACAAAAGAAATTGGTATACGAAAAGTGTTGGGCGCCAACGTATATAATCTTACCACCCTGTTATCAAAAGACTTTTTAAAATTGGTAGTTATTGCATTGTTGATCGCAATACCGGTTGCCTATTGGGCCATGCACAAATGGCTCGAAGCATTCGCCTACCAGGTAACGATTAGCTGGTGGATGTTTGCAATAGCCGGATTGCTGGCAGTATTTATAGCATTATTTACAGTGAGCTTCCAGGCAATAAAAGCGGCAGTTGCAAACCCGGTAAATAGTTTGAGAGCGGAGTAAAGAAGCCCCTCCAAGCCCCTCCCGGCCTCCCCGAAGGGGAGGAGGAAGGCAATAGTCTGATGATACAAAAGCTTGATGGAATTGATGGCGATCATTAAAGAGATGAAGCTGATTTGGAAGATTCAATGTTTGGTAAAGCGATGAAGCGCCGCCTCCTCTCTTTGGGAGAGGAGGAAGGGAGGTGAGGCCACAGAGCGGCAGAACAAAAGCCCCACCCAGCCTCCCCCAAAGGGAGGAGCAGGGCAAGACTCTGATTATCAAAAAACTTTGCTGAGTAGCAACGATCATTAAAGAGATGAGGCTGATTTGGAAGATAAAATGTTTGGTAAAGAGATGAAGTGCCGCCTCCTCTCTTTGGGAGAGGAGGAAGGGCGGTGAGGCCACCAGAGCCGCAGATCAAAGCTTCCCAATGGTATGCAGTACAAGTGTGCGACGCAACAATGCTGCAATAAAAAACAAATGCCTGGTACAAAATCTCGTACAAGAAACAAGTAAGTGATCAAAAACTAAAAAGAGAAAACGAACTAACAACAGAAAACTAAATGAAAAATGAACATGAAAAATAAATTATAAAAGTATGCATCCAAATAATCAGGCATCATAAATCAGACATCAGACATTAGAGAATCACATCACACATCACACATCAAAGTCATGTTTAAAAATAACTTCAAAATCGCCTGGAGAAATTTGCTCAACCGCAAGGCTTATTCTTCAATTAATATTATTGGTCTTGCAATTGGCATTGCTACGAGCCTGGTCATTTTCCTGGTGATTAACTATGAAACGGGATACGATAAATTTCAATCAAAGAAGGATAGAATTTGCCGGGTGGTTACTACTTACTCAAACAAGAGCAATAGCGAGGTCACAGGACATGAGAGCGGCATACCAATACCGTTGCCGGATGCGATGCGCCTTGATTTTCCGCAATTGGAAAAGGTAGCTGCTGTTTGGAATTTAGGCAATGCACAAATCCATATTCCTATCCCGGGGAAGACCGTTGCAGAAGAAAATAAAGTGAAGGTAAGTACCGGGCTTTTCTTTGTAGAGCCAGCGATGTTCGAGATTTTTGATTATACCTGGTTAGAAGGAAATGCCAATGGATTGAAAGATCCCAACACAGTTGTGCTTAGCGAAAGTCTTGCCAGGGAATTTTTTGGTGATTGGAAAAAAGCCATTGGCAGAACGGTAGAAATGTGGTCCTTTCGCATTCCTTTAAAAGTGGTAGGAGTATTCAGGGATTTGCCAGCCAATACTGATTTGGAAATAAGGATGGGGGCTTCGTACGCTACCCAACGTAAGTTGAGCGCCGAATGGTTTGCAAGCAATGATTGGGTAACAGTCCCCTGGAGTTCAGAATGTTTTTTGTTATTGCCTCCCGGTACCAATGCGCAACAGTTTAAACCACAACTGTCCGGGTTTGTAAATAAATATTTTCCTAAAGAAGTCGGTGGTCGGCAAACAAATATCTCACTTGCATTTCAACCCTTAACCGATATACACCTGAACGAAGATTTCTATACATTTAAAAGTGATGCGTTAACACACAAAGAACTTTGGTCACTTGCACTCATAGGATTTTTCCTCCTCTTTGTCGCATGTATCAACTTTGTAAACCTGGCCACTGCTCAATCTGTTAACCGGGCAAAAGAAATTGGCGTGAGAAAGGTGTTAGGAAGCAATCGATCACAAATTCTGAAACAGTTTTTAAATGAAACTGCATTGATAACGATCACATCTCTTGTACTTGCTTATTTGCTGGCGCAGATCGCTCTTCCGTTTATTGCCGATCTTATGAAGAAGCCGCTTTCATTGAATCTTATCACACATCCAACCATTCTTTTGTTCCTGGTAGCCCTTGGTATAGCTGTTAATTTTCTTGCAGGATTTTATCCGGGAATGGTGCTTTCAGGTTTTAATCCCGTAGAAGCCATTAAAAGCAAAATTAGTACCAGCAGTATTGGCGGCATTTCCGTTAGAAGAGGTTTGGTGGTGCTTCAATTTGTGATCGCTCAATTCCTCATCATTGGAACAATAGTGGTTATCATGCAGATGCAATTTTTTAGAAGCCAGCCGCTCGGGTTTGAGAAGAATGCACTTGCTTTAATAGAACTGCCAAGCGATAGCACCGATGCGCTTAATTATAATTATTTGAAAGCACAAATGGTAAAAATTCCTGGTGTAGAAGCTGCTGGTTTTTGCCTGGATGCTCCCGCCAGTTTTGGATCAAATAACAATACATTTTATTTTGAGAATAGCCCGGTTAAAAAAGATTTTAGCGCTAACCTCCAGTTTGCGGATACCGGTTATCTGAACACGTTCCAGATCGGTTTGGTTGAAGGCCGTATTCCTTATCAAACTGATACAATGAATGAGTTGTTGGTGAATGAAACGTTCGTGAAAAAATTAGGCTTTTCATCTGCAAAAGATATCATCGGTAAAAAAATATCATTTGAACTCAATAAGAGTCATCCGATAGTGGGAGTGATGCACGATTTCAATAGTAAGTCGTTGAAGGAGCCTGTTGCACCTTTTGTGCTCGCTACCAGTTCAAGCCTTTTTAATTTTATTGCCCTCAGGATGGATCCCAAACGAATGAAATCAACGCTGGAGCAAGTGCAAAAAACTTTTACCCAAACATACCCCACCTATATTTACGACCTTGCTTTTTTGGACGAACGGATTGCCCGCTTTTATACAACGGAGGCGCTTGCTGCGCAATTATTTAAGATAGCAGCTTTCCTGGCAATATTTATTTCCTGTCTCGGTCTGTATGGCCTGGTGTCATTTATGGCGGCGCAAAAAACAAAAGAAGTTGGCATACGAAAGGTACTGGGCGCATCGGTCCAAAGCATCGTTTATCTTTTTTCAAGAGAGTTTACTTTACTGATCGGCATTGCCTTTCTCGTGGCTGCACCATTAGGATATTTCCTCATGCAGGAATGGTTATCAGGTTTCCATTATCATATCAAAATGGGTTGGGTTGTATTCGCTTTAGCCATCCTGATATCGGTGGTCATTGCATGGATAACCGTCGGTTACAAAGCCATCAGCGCTGCCTTGGCAAATCCTGTAAAAAGTTTGAGAACGGAATAACCTTAATTAGCTAATTAGCCAATGTGCTGATGTGCTAATTAAGCTAATGTGAAAATGTGACAATTTGAAAATGAGAAGTAGGAAAATATTTTGTCCGGGCAGAGGAACTATGAGGAGCATCGTTGCGTCGCCCTCTTGTGCAAAGAAAGCTATGGGCAGCGAAGCCCCACCCGGCCTCCCCAAAGGGGAGGAGGAAAGACAAGGGTTCTATGACTAAAATAGTTTACTGAGAAACATTGTTAAAAGACTGCTACGAATTGGGAGATAAAATCTGCGCAAAGAAATGAAGTACCATTGGGCATCGCAAGGAGAGGTGCAAGACAAGAGACTTGTACTAAACACATCCTGTAGATAAAAGATCATCAAAGATTTACTGCTGATTTGGAAGTTATAATGTTTATTAAAGAGATGAAGCACCGCCTCCTCTCTTTGGGAGAGGAGGAAGGGAGGTGAGGCCACAATGTTTGGTAAAGAGACAAAACACCGCCTCCTCTCTTTGGGAGAGGAGGAAGGGACGTGAGGCTTATAATTCCCATTGTACGCCTGCGTACACAATAGTGTCCGATTCCGTACACTTCATGCCGCTGATATTTCATAACTGCTTAAAAACAAGTTCTTTATTTCATGGCATATCTGTTGAGTTGTACAGGTTCGAATCTTTATTGTTTTAATTGTGGGTAGCCAGCCGTAGTATTTGCTGATTGCCCGTCGTTGCGGAGCAAATTTTTTGTTACCGAAGCGATTTAACAGCGGAAAAATTATAACATGATACGAAAATATCTGCTTTCATTTTTGTTCGGATTTATTCAACTCCCCTTATTCAGCCAGGTTTCCGAGCCTGATCTGCAGGATAGTACTAAATGGAAAGTGATAAATAGAACAATACAACCAGTCAATGAGAACGGTAAAAAAGCCGTCAGCTTCAACGAAGTTTCCGGTGCCGGATTGATGATATTAAAGAATTCCGATTTTTCAAACGGTACCATCGAACTTGATATAAAAGGAAGTGATAAGCCGCAACAAAGTTTTGTGGGTTTTGCATTTCACGGTCAGGACATCAACATTTATGATGCGATCTATTTCAGGCCTTTTAATTTTAAAAGCGACGATGCGGTACGCCGCTCCCATTCGGTGCAATACATCAGCATGCCTGATTATGATTGGGAAAAACTGAGAAGTGAATTTCCGGACAAGTATGAAAATAAAATTGATCCGGCGCCCAATCCGAACGATTGGTTTCATGTAAAAATAAATGTGAATGGAAAAAAGGTATCGGTGTATGTGAATAATAATCCGCAGGCAGTTTTAGAGGTTGAAAAATTAAATGCAAACAGCAAGGGCGGGTTCGCTCTTTGGGCGGGAAATAATTCTGCTGGCGCCTTTGCCAACTTGAAAATTACAAAGTCTGATGCGGTTGCTGCTTCACTTCAAACTCCCGTAAATATTTCTTATGGTAACAACCCGGAAACTGGTCATTATCTGAATGTTGGTAGCGCTAAACTCTATTATGAAATATATGGAACAGGCAAGCCATTGGTTTTATTACATGGAGGCGTGTATGGTTATATTGATGAGTTTGAACCTTTCATTAAACGGCTTTCTGAAAACTACCAGGTAATATGTATTGCGACCCGTGGCCATGGAAAATCGGAGATAGGTAATGAACCCTTCACTTATAAACAGCGTGCCGAAGATGCGTACAAAGTGATCCGAAGTATTACCAAAGACAGTGTAATTGTTTTGGGATTTAGTGATGGTGCCTTCAGTGGTTTAAAATTGGCTGCCCTGCACCCCGAATTGGTAAGCAAGCTAATCTCAATTGGTGCCGGAGATAGGTCGCCGAATAGTAAACATGAGAAGTTTAATTACAACCCCCAAAGCCTCATGAAATATGATTCAGCATTCTTTGCATCACGATTGGCATTGATGCCGGAGCCATCACGCTGGAAAGAATGTCTTACCAAATTAAATAAGCTGTATAATGAAGATTACCTGAGTAAAGAAACTTTTGAAAAAATAAAATGCCCGGTGCTGGTGATGGCTGGTGATCGGGACGATTATAGTTCAACTGAGGCCGTGGTGAAGGTTGCTAAAGGAATCAAAAATGCACAGCTTTCTATTATTCCCAATTGTCACCACGTGGTTTTCTTCTGCAACTTTCCTGCGGTGTGGGAAGCAATTCAGCCATTTTTAAAATATCAGAAGAATGGTTAAACAGATAATGGGGGCAATGCTCCACAATGGTATGCTGTACAAGAGTGCGACGCAACAATGCTGCTATAAAAAGAAATGCCTGGTACAAAAATTCGATAAAACTAAAAACTAAAAACTAAAAACTAAAAACAGAAAATAATAATCAAATTATACTGTCAACTTTTTTAGGTACAAGACATCATACATCATACATCACACATCATACATCAAAAGCCATGTTCAAAAATAATTTCACCATTGCCTTCCGGAATTTTTGGCGCAACAAAACATTTTCGCTGATCAATGTAATGGGCTTGTCAATTGGTATCAGCGCAGCGTTGGTAATATTTTTGATCGTTCATTACGAATTCAGTTTCGATAAGTTTGAGCCTGGTGCAGACCGCATTTACCGTGTTGTGCTCGATGCAAAATTCTCTGGTATAGATGGTCATAGTGCAGCGGTACCTGCTCCCCTGGGCGCTGCTATCGAAAGCGAAGTAACAGGCGTGGAGCATACGGTGCCGGTGTTCCAGTTCCAGGGAGATGCTACAGCGAAAGTTGTTGTTGGCGCCGTTAATGCGGCCAATCCGGTTATCTATAAAAAACAACCAAATATTGTTTTCACCAATCAGCAATATTTTTATTTGTTGCCCTATAAATGGATGGCGGGCTCACCAAAAGCTTCGCTGGAAAATCCTTTCTCCGTAGTGCTTACAGAAAGCAGGGCAAGCCAATATTTTCCATCTGTTCCTGCCGCTGATATTATAGGAAAGCA
>JBDSAP010000316.1:0-7161 GCA_039922055.1 Ferruginibacter sp. | reverse complement strand
GCATTAGTAGACAAACTAATTTATTAGGAGTGGAAAATATTTTATGTGAATGGTTGAGGTTAGATGTATGAGGTTGAGGAAAAAATATTTACTCTAATGAGCTGTAATGCTCTGCCAGAGATGCTTTTAGGTTATTTGTAAAAAGTACCAGGGTGTGCAGGGGGAAAATGGTGAGTTCCAATTAAAAAGGCTTAAAATTATTTTATGAGGTAAGCGGCTACTTTCCCATACACAAAGGAACGGTCATTATCATAGACAAACTTGCTGAGCGTTTCATCTTTTACGATCTGCTCTTTTAAGTCTGATGGCACCTCCCGTGGTACCATTAGGTTCCGGAATATTACCCGTGCGCCTGGCCTTGCCGTTCTGGCAACACCGGCGAACAAGCGGTGAGTATCATTTTCACTCATCAGTTCACAAATGTTGGATAAGGCAAAGCAATTGATCGTGCCGGCGGACATTGAGTCCAGCCATCCCTGTGCGTCTGAAGTAATGATCTTTATCCTGTCAACCCGCTGTTTTATAATATTAAAATTTTCCTTCTTCAAATAAGCTGGCACTTCGCCGTCATTTCGATATTTCCCCAGCAGGTATAATGATAAAAAGTAATTGCCCTTTACCGGGATATTTCTAAAGGCTTTTTTTGACCGGTTATAAAAACTTTCTGCAAATGATTTACTTCCATCATCAAAATGAAAATAATCAGCCACGAGCCCACGCTTAGCAAGCATTCGTTTATTGAAAAGCAGCTTAAATAGATAATGAAAGCGCTTCGTGTTCCATACCTCATCAAAGTAAATTTCCTGTTCTTCCTTCGACTTTTCTATAAATAATCCCTGCACTCTTTTTCGTCCCTGCAACAAGTTGAGAAATTTTCCTGCCAGCAAAATAAATCGTTCATACTTTCCATTCATAAGAAATCCGTTGGTCAATATCCGGTGCTGCCCATCCCAGAAATCTTTTGCTTCCGTGCTTAGCAAAGACCTGATCTTTTGATATAAATCAATTCTTTGCTGATAATCTTTTAAACCAGCTAATGAAATAAACTCATCAAAGTCAAGTGCCTTTATCGCGGCAATTTTCAGTTCTAATAAATAAGATTGTGCAGGGTTAATATCAATGCTATAAATGAGTTCGGGGTCGAATAAAAGGAAGCCGAGCACATTGCAACCGCCAGATGTAATAGCCAATACACTATCATTGTTTTTTATCTTCAGTGCAGCATGATCGCTTTCCGGATCTTCCCAGTTTTGGGTGAACACCAGTTTGAATAATGATACCTGCTCTTTTTGTTTTTTCATTGTGGCAGAGTTTTAAGTACGGATGTTTTCTGGCATAAGCCCCCGGCATTGTAAAACGGTGCTATGTTAATTCCGTGCTTTACACTAAGGTTATAAATATCTTCCATGCTATGTGCTGTGATATTTCCTTTACCGGCAGAATAATTTTCATACTTCTTTTCAAATGCCAGTATCATTGCTTCCAATATGCACCCGTGGATGATATGCGGCGCTGCATAACGGTAAATGCTTTCGGAATAATCAGGGTTGAAATTAAAGCCATGGGTGACTTGCCCCATTCCGCCATGAAATAAAAATACTCCTTCCCTATCTTCAATTTTTTCTTCTAAATTCTTGGGATAACCTGCATCGCAAATCAACACATTCTGCTTGCAGTTCACCAGTTCGATCCCGCTTGAACTTGCAGCGCATATTACCACATCTGCCTTTGGCGCAAGATCCTGCACGCATGTTGAATATTCAACCCGGATGTCTTGTTTCACTAAATTGGCAGCAACGTTTTGCAGGCGATGATGATTGCGGGCACACAAGAGCAATTTATTCACTTTATGTGCCAGGTAGTTTATACAAGCCGTACCAATATCACCCGTGGCGCCAATGATTAAAACAGAAGATTCCTGTAGATCTATACCAAAATTATTTGCAGCTTTTTCGATACTCTTTACTATGTAAGCTGCTGTGAGTGTATTGCCTGTGGTGAATTTCGTTACATTGGTTGAAAGCTCGTCGATATTGCCTTCCAGCATTATAGAAGTAAATCCTCCAAGCGCTACAATGTTAGCACCCATCTTTTTTGCAAGCGATGCCGCCTGGATTATCTTGCCAATATTCGTACGGGTAAATTGGGGAAGGAGTTTGTCCGGGTCAATGAATGTTTCGATGTAAACACCGTTTATTTCAGCACCTGTCGCCGATCTAACATTTACTTTAAAAAGATCACGTGGGGGAATAAAAGAAAAAATATCCTTTACCTTCTCTACTACAAGTGGCTCAAGTTCTGCACCACGAATGCAATTGACAAAAGCTGCAATGTTGTGCCAGCTATCCTGGTGACCTATCACCGCGAAATCTAAGCTGGCAGGCGAGCTATCCATACAATTGATTTTTCTCCGGGTATTCCGATATTGTCCATCGCTTGCGCATACAATGCAAGAGCGTTGCCCCGGAGTGTTATGGTATCGAGGCCTATATGATGCAGGGAACCTTTCATACAATCGCCGTGGCATACACCACAATGTCCACGCAGGTCGTTCGTAGCTGTGAACTCCGCCAGTATCGTCATGCAGTTAAAATGTATCTCTTCAAATTTATTGATGAATGCTACGGGGTCCTTCTTCAGTTCGGCCCGCAACAGGTCAGATGAATGATCGAGATGTTCTTTTTCCTCTTCTGCAATGCTGTGAAAAAGATGCCCTGCTTCTCCGCCCAACGAGTCGCCTACATCCGTGTACATCGATACGGCGAAAGATTCCAGTATCACTTCCTGGATAATAAGGCAGGCGATGAAATCTTTTTTGCGGGCATACGAGAGAAATTGTGTGCGCACATTTCCCCAATACGCTCCCTGCATGTTGATGTTAATATTCAACCCCGCTTTTTTAGCATAAGCAAGAAAACCTTCAGCATGCATGCGCTCGCTGTTAGCATGTTCTACAGCTTCCATCTTTTCATGTGGATCGTTGATCGTTTCTGCAAGCGAAGCAAAATTCGACATGCCGATCAGTTCACCCGTTATTGCCTGTGAAAAAACATCCGAGATCACATTGAACTCTTCAATGGTATAGGTGGCATCTTTAATTGCTTGCATAGTTGTGCATTTCCGGTTATGTAAATATGTTTATCAGTTACACCAGTGAATAGTCTTCGAACGGAATTCCCTTCTGTACTTTATCAATGAGCGCCCTGTTATTCTTTATGCTTAAAAGCATTCCCACTGAATTAAATGTTAGTTTGAATAAGCCGTTAAAGCATTTATTAAACGGATCTTTTTCATGCAGGCCGATCGAAGCAAATGAATACTTTTTGTCATAAGCAATATTCCTCGCATGGTTGATCATAAGTCGCACCAGGTCTTGCCGGTGATTATTTACGGCCAGGTATTTTATGTATATCATGCGGACCGGTTGGTTTCGTACCGGCATTTTTGAAATACCTGCCACCCTGCTGAAAGCATTGATAAGACCAAGCATACATTTCATTTGCAAGGAAAGTTTCGTCACTACATTTTGTTTTGCATGCATTGTATCTGTTAAACACATAGCCGCTATCACCTGGCTTTCACTTCTAACAATAAAAATATCCGTGTTTTCTAATTTGTCCTTTGTTATTACCCCGCCAAGTTCGTATCCACGATAATGGTCGTTCAAAAAGGCAAGCGTTTCGTCATTAACAGGCGTCATTTGTATTTTGTAATGCGGATGAAAAGTAATCTTTCTCTTTCCGATAAACTGGTGAATATTGAAAATTCCAATATTATCGAAGTCAGGAATATTAGGCCGGTTCTTAAAAAATGAAAGGGGTTTTTTATTACCTTTTGAAACATTAAGAAAGGAAAGATCTGCTCCACATGATACAACATAGTCTGCCATTTCATTACACAGTTGCAACCCAATCCCCTGGCTCCTGTACGAGGTTGCTACTTTAAAATCACCAATATATTGCAGTGGACATATTTCTCCACCAACATACACCTGCTGACGAGAAACACACAATGAGCCGATGATTACCTCTCCATCCAAAGCAACAAATACTTTGGTGTCTCCACGCATATTCAACAGCTTGAAAAAATCAGGGTTCCGGTCGATACGAATAGGCGTTTCACCCATCATTCCAGAAGCAGCAGTTAGCCTAATCAATTGCAGATTATCCTCTTTATTTGCGAGCCGGTAACTGATCATGACTTAAGATAATAAAATCTTATCAAACAAGTTACTTTCATCAATTTTCGGCCGTCATGCTGAATTCACTAAAGTTAATTTTTAGCTGCCACGCTATTCGCAGCGTTATTTTTAATTAACGATGTCAACTCATCAAATGTTTGTCTTGAGAATTTATCAAAGGCTCCTTTTTGTGAAAATGCGGCCAGTTTAGCCAATTGGGGCTTGCCTTCAAACCTTGTGTTATCAAGATAGTAACCGGTGCCCACCAGGAAATACGAATTGACTTTGTTTCCCGCTATCACTGGTTTAACTGAAAAACCAAGATTTAAATGTTCCTTGTCCGAAAGCTGTACGGCTCCAATAGCATCTGTGCCCTGTGATTGGTTATCTGCACACTTAACGATCTTATCCGGGCTTATGAAAGCAGTTTCATAAGACAGGGTTTTAGAGAAATCCATCCCTGCATAATCGAGGTCCCAGAACATATAGGTAGTTTCCAGCCTTACCTGCACATGGTCTTTATCCTTAAAATCAGAAAGGTCTATCTCCATGATCATATCTCTCAAAACCTGGTTGCCGGGTGTGTAGAAAAAATCAACAAATTTCCAGGTGTTCCCTGCTTTTACAGACACTAATAACGGCAATGATTGATCGAGTTCACATTGCAATAACTTATTTCGATCCGCCTTGTCTTTTTGTTGCACAAGAGCAGGATAAGAATCGCCGTAAAGAGATTTGAACTTTCTAAACAGGTAAAGTCCCCATGCAGAATTTTTAGCCTTTACTAATAACTTAGCTGAGGTAATATTAGCGGGCTTTTTAAAATCAAGAATGATATCACTTGTGTTTCGGCCTGCTGACTGATTTGTAAAAGAATAATAGCTTTCGTCGGCAAACAAAACCTGGCTCTTTGCATCTTCATTTTCTTCGGTAAAAACTTTAACAGGTTTTGCCGGGTCCTTGTACACTAATACTTTTCCATGATGATCCAGCAACACATTATTGTCGCTGCCATGTGTTACCTGCAACAATTTTGTTTCATGAATTATTTGTTCTTCGTTTTGCCCCCCATGAATTTGCAAATTAAATTGATTGTTTTCAGGATGAACATCCGCAAGCGGCATATAATCGGTTCTTTGAAGCGGCGCAAAAATGGCCCCGCTATAAAGAATCCCTGTTAACTTTCGTTCCGGTCCGTGCATGGCATACACCTGCGGACTACAGTAGGCCCAATCTGAATTATTAGAATTCCCGTTATTTGAGGGGGCTACGTAAGTATCATTGTTTCCCCAATCATCCAGTGCAATAGCAGCGGCGATGATCACAATTGTACCAAATGTTATTGCAGATAGTCCAACTATGCTCAATATCCTGGATTTCCTGGTGGCTTTCTGGTTTAATTCATATATATCAACCCGGCTCACATCCTGCATCGGTATGCTAATATGAGATGTGGAGATAGCCGGATTCGTTGTATAAAGATGTACCTCATACAACACAATATCTTTATCCTTTACCTTGAACCTGTTGGCATAAGCATTTTTTGGATTGAGATATTTCTCGTGTTCGGGAGGCAGCGGATTTACTTCCCCCTCTAGCATGTCGTTGTTGATTTTCACCTGTGTCAAAGCAAGATTTTTATCATTTGCGTGCAGGATAAAATACTTACTGCCGGCAATTAAATTTTGCATAGTCGCCGCATCAGCTTTGTTAAGCCGGTCTACCTTGTAGTAATGCAAAAAGCAACTACTAAGGCTGATCACCACTAAAAGTACCACAGCATAACGAAGCCGCTTTTTGTTCCTTCTCTCTTTATTATTATGCGATCCGTAAATACCAATTCCGCCTGCCATTATACGATTGATAAATGATTTCATAATGCTCTTTTTTTGAAGTGATATGAATGGTTCCTGTCAGGCTGATTGCTAAAATCGCTTGCACGAGGCTACAGCGTACTCATTGAAAATTAAGGGCAAATAGTTTCATAAAGACGAGATGTCAAACTCACGGGTTCAAACGAAATGATATAAATATTTGTACAGCCCATAATCATTGACTGTTGGTTATTATACGATAATAATCAACGGTATTGGCGGCCATCTTTTACGTATCGCATTAAAAGAACGTTGCACTGTAATAGATCATTGGAAATTGTCTTGCATTGTGTTATCGCAAGAAAAAGCACTGAGAGGAAATCGAAAATTAAAAATTGATAAGCGCTTGATATTTTATCACGGCGGATATAAACAGGGTTACATTGATAAAGTCTCTTTTAAAGATATATAATAAATATGGATTTTTTTTTAACAATTTTTGCAACTGATCTTAGGGGAAGATGGGTGGAAAGGCTACACACGGGTTAACAGGACCTGGCTTATCGGCTGAGTTAAACTTATTGCTTAAATGATTTTAGCTATAAATCCGGTGATAATAACTTTTCATTATTCAACGGAAATAAAGGGCGGTGCAAAGAGAATAATTAAAGCAACCCATTCAAATAACAAAGCAAGGGCTGAAACATAAAAAAGTGATGGGCAGCATCCTTAGGTTTAGGGATTTTTAGTATCTAATATTCATACACTTCGCATTCTTCGGCGGCAGGTAGAACAGCTACAAATTTATAAGTGGCATCCGGTTACATCAGGAGCGCTGCCGTTTAACTGATGGATCAATTACTTTTTATGATCCTGTAGTACCTTCCATTAATATCAAAGCGGTCCTTTCGGAAATCTTGCTCATATACTAAACAACAGCGTATCTATGTTCAAACTAATAAAATGGTGTATCAAAACAATATTGATTCTTACGGGCATTATGCCATTGTTCAGATGCAGCTCCGGTTATCGGCAAAAGGATGGCAAGATCACTTTCAACGGCAAAGAAATAACCGATAAAAATTTCATTGTTCTCAACGAAGCATTTGCAAAAGATTCTACGACCGCTTATTACAAAGACAGATCTTTTGATTATGCTGATGTGGC
>JBDSAP010000315.1:0-12514 GCA_039922055.1 Ferruginibacter sp. | reverse complement strand
TACGGTTTGATCTCTATATCGTCATCAATGCCGTCAATGTTGGTGTAGGTGTGATGAATGATGTTGTGTTTTTGGCTCCACATGATGCTGCTTGCACCCAGGAAATTTACGGATATAGCAGCTACCTTGTTAAGCGTCTTGCTTTTACTGAAACTACCATGACTACCGTCGTGCATTACATTGAAACCGATTGCTGCAGTAAAAAGGCCGAGGAATACACATTCAACAATCGCCAGCCAGGTTACCGGGGTGAAATAAACTAAATGCACATACAAACCGAAGTATGCAACAAAGAAGAAAATACCTTTTAGCAACAATCCAACATTACCGGTTGAAGATTGTTTTCTTTCAGCAAAATATTGATTAACCCTGTTCTTTAATTCCTGGTGGAAATTGGTACTTGCGTGAAGGAATTTTGGTGTTGCCATTAATTTGAATTTTAATAGCGTGCAAGGTACGGTTTTAATGCATCGATAACTCCTTTGTTTATACCCAAATCAGGTATTTAACTTTATGAAAGAGTCAAAGTTTTTAAAACCTATCATTTTCTTGCTTATAAAGCCTTCGGCATATTGAACGCCGATCATTTTACCGTACATTTTTGACCGATATATGACACTTTCAATAAACTCGGGACTGGAAATATAGGTTTGTGGTTCGTTGAGACCGGGATTGTGGAACTGTGTTCCGTAGGCTTTTATAGCTTCGATCTTTTGATCTATGACGTGGGAGATATCTATTACAAAATCTGGCGTGAGATAAGTATCCTGTATAAAGTTAAAAACATAGGGTGGCCGCCAGATCTCCTGTGGTTTTCCATCTTCCATCGTTTCTATTTTTCTTAGTCCCGAAAGGAAGGCGGCATCTTCAACGAGCTTGGCGCTGCGTCCATGGTCGGGATGCCTGTCTTCGACGGCATTGCAAAAAATAATTTCAGGCTGAAATTTTCGTATTGCCGTAATCACCTTGCGCTGGTGTTCTTCATCGTTCTTAAAAAAACCATCAGCCAGCCCAAGATTTTCCCGCACATCTAATTGCAGCAGTTTTGCAGCGGCGGCAGCTTCTGTTTTTCTTATTTCGGCGGAACCTCTTGTGCCTAACTCGCCACGGGTAAGATCAACCACGCCGGTTTTTTTACCGTTTAATTTTTCTGATAAAAGAATACCACCACAGGAAAGTTCGGCATCATCCGGATGCACGGCTAATACAAGTATATCTAACTTCATTTAATTAGTTGATAATTGATTAATGGATAATGCATAATGGATAATTAATAGTGGATAATTGAATAATTGATAATGTATAATTGTATAATTAAATAGTTGATAATTGATGGTGGCTACTAAAGCCTTATGTCTTTATTTGTCCAAACATTTGTTTTTCATTGGATCATCGTTGCATCGCCCTCTTGTACTTTTTCAGCTTTGAGGAACATTTAATGGATAATATATTAATGGAGACTTGATAATCGGCAACCTATAATTCAAATAGTCTCCTGTTATACAAATAAAGTGTGGAGGTTAAATTATCAATTAAAACATTATCAATTATCAATTAAAACATTATCCTCTATACCCATACATCCGTTCAACTTCCTGTACAATTTTCTCCATCTCTGCATCGTCGCCGGTTTTGTCGTAAGGCTGTTTTAAATTAGTGCTGAAGAAAAATGCAACTGTTTGATAGAAGCGGGCGGTTAAACCTCCTTTGTATTCTTTAATGATCTCGTAACAATTATTGCCTGTCTCCCGGTTGATCAGTTTCATCAGCACCTTGCCCTGGTAAACGGATAAATTGGTGAGTGGGTCAGTAAACTCTTTTTTCAGTTCTTTCTCCCGGGTCTTGATATACTTTTTGCGATCATCCTTGTCATTGAAATTTACAAGATGGGTATTGATATCGTTCATTACCGCACCAGCCCGCCGGGCATAAGGATATGTAACGTAAATAGCATTTCGAAGACGGGTCCATGCAGCCCTTGCTGCCATCTGCGCCTGGTTATATTTGGAATAAAAAGGGATGTCGCCGAGGGTTTTGGCCTCTATGATTTCGCCATTGTATAAAACGGCGGCGGTTAAAATGGTGTCGTTCACTCCCTGCTGTGCATAAACAGATTGATTGGTTGCAGCACCCAAAAGCAGCAGCAAGATCAGGGAGAAATATTTATATTTTAAAGAAGAACGGATCATTTAGCTCGTGAATTTACATTATCTGGCAGTTCCCCATCGTTAAAATTGAATAAATTTTTAGACATACAGTTCTAAGCAAGTCTGCTTAGCATTGCATAGAATGAAAAAGCAGCCAAAATGCTGCTTTTGCCGGGTTAATTTGCCAGCAGGAACATGTAAAATAAGGCAATGGCTGTAAATGCAAGTACGAGTGCGCCGGATGTTTTGGTTAAATTGAGCCTTCGGATCAAACTCATCACGATACCTACGGCCATTAAGATAAGGCCGAGCCACACCAGGTTTATGTAAGGGAAAATGTATGCCTTTAAGGTTACGAAGTCAATCATTTTGTCTGATTCCTTTACACCGATTTTCAACTTTTTCTGGTCGCTACTCACACCCGCAAATTTAAAATATAGGTTTTGGGCATATACAGTGTCGTCTACCTGCCGGATAGTTTGAAGGCTATCAATAAGAATCATGGGAGATGCCTTGTACCTGGAGCTGTCTTTCGCGAAAATATCAATTTCGGCACTTACAGACGGCCCATTTGCAACGATGTTAAATTTATTTGATGCAGGATTCTTGAGCACTTGTTTCAACACCATATAGCCTTTGGAATAAAACATAGTGTCGCCTTCGGCAACTTCGTACACTTTAAACTGGCTGGTATCTTTATTTGCTTCGGGGTTCAGCGCATAAGAAATGTAAGTGAAAACATCGTGGGTGAGATAATTTTTAGTATCCGGGTTACTGCTCATGTTATTATCTTTCATGAGGTAAACATCGGGGCTCAGCGTAAATGACTCTTTTACTTCGTCTGTTTCATTATCCTTTCGCTGGAAAGCAAGGTGAAAAAATCTACGCCCTGTTTCATGACCCATACTATCGTTGATATAGGTAACATCGTACGGTCCCATTTTTTTAGGCACATGACGAAGCAGGTTGATATTTTCTGCCGGGTTATCCTGTTGTTTGGTTAGCGGATCAATTCCCATCTCGATTACAAAGTCCTTAAACTTTTCTTCGCTGATGATTTTTTTATTACCGGACGATATCAGCATTCCTGCGATCATTAATGTAAAGCCTATATGGGCTATTGATCCACCGGCTCCTTTTAGTTTTCCATTTAACCCTGCCCACACAAACCAGGCGTTGGCTACCACCGAATAAATAGTGGCAAACAAAGCGATATAAATAGCAATTAAAAATGGAATACCTCCTTTGTAATATGTGATGGGATAAAAAATAGCAAGCGCAACTGTGATTAAAGCCGCAGCCAGTGTTGGCAGTGCAATTTTTTTTAGCGTGAAAGATGCAGGTGTGCGCTTATATTTAAGATATTGTGTGATCGCACTTAAAAGCCCAACAATGATGGCCACGAGTACCATTACTTTATTATAGGAATATTCCACGTCCTCAGGTGGCGCCCACGTGGTACCGAAGGCAGCATTGAAAACAGGAACGGAGGTTTTCGCAATTATAAACATGCCCGACAAGAACAATACAAGTGCCCCGATAAACATCCAGAATTCCCTGGAATCGGTTTGCTCTTCTTTGTTTTCTGACGGTATTTTTTTGAAATTGATAAAAAACAACACCAGCGCCGTCACGGCAAAAGTGGCTAAGAATAACCGGATGAGGTTAAACATTGGCCTACCGGATTCGGCAAACGCATGAACTGAAGTATCACCTAACACGCCCGTCCTGGTTAAAAAGGTGGAGTACAGAATAAATACAAAGGAAAGAATAGCAAAAATATAAGTTGCTTTTAGCGAGTGACTAGTAGCTTTATATATCACCATCGTATGCAGGCCAGCCACCATGATGAACCAGGGAACCAGTGATGCATTCTCAACCGGGTCCCAGGCCCAGTAACCACCGAATGATAAAGATTCATAAGCCCATTTGCCTCCCATCATGATACCAACGCCTAGCACACATGCGGAGAACAAAGCCCATGGAAGCACAGGTTTTACCCAATCTCCGAATTTTTTAGTGGTGAGGCCTGCATAGGCATACGCAAAAGGCACTAATGTGGAAGCAAATCCTAAAAACAGTACGGGCGGATGGATTACCATCCAGTAATTGCGCAGCAATACATTCAGGCCAACCCCATCCTTCATCAGGCTTAAATAATTTGGCATGCTGAAGAGTGGGGCTTCAATTTCATTGCGGGTTAATACGAAGGGGCTATTGCCGATCTTGGTGCCGAAAATATAAATGCCCATGATCATCATTGCGAGGAATACCTGCACAAAACTTACCACAGACATTACCGGCGCTTCCCATTCTTTACTCGTTTTGATCAGTATCAACCCGAGTATGCAATGCCAGATGGACCACAATAAAAAGCTTCCGCTCTGGTCTTCCCAAATGGAGGCAAACAGGTATTTAAATTCCAATTCGTGAGAAGTATGTTTATATGCAAATAGGTATTCTATATAATGATTAGCGCAGAGATAAAATATGGAAGAGAATACAACCAATACAGAAACCACCTGTAGAATAAAGCTTACCCTTGCAAACCGCAGCCAGGAAATTTTTTCGCCTTGTTCTGTTTTTTTGGCGGCAATAAAATAAGCAATGGTGCTGAGCAATGATGCGGTAAAAGCAACTAACACAAACAAATGGCCCAGCTTCCCTACCCACAAGTGTTCTCCTTCATAGTTCATATCAATTGTATTTATTTAGCTTACTGGTTATCCCTTGTGTTAAGCTGAGATTTTGTATGGTAAAAAAAGTAGAGACGGGTCAAATAAATGGCAGTGCAGATGTCACTAAATATTTCAAACAAAGCTTGCTTACTGTTGATTTTCAACTACTCCCTTCTCCAATTGTTTTTTGTCGTCCTTATATTTGCTGGGGCATTTGAGGAGTATATCGCTGCATTCAAATACATCGCCCTGCATTTTTCCCTTTAATACGACTCTTTCGCTATGTTCCAATTCAGCAGGCTTGGTATTGAGGTAAACCACTTTTGCCCGGCCGCCCAAACTGTCAATTGCCGTGAAAGAAAGATAGTTTGGATTTTTGGCTGGATCATAATCCACCGGGGTCGATTTGTCGAGCTTAGCAATCAGGTGAACAAATTTTCCTTGTTTCTTTTTCGCAGATTCAATGGTATCGTAAGTTGAAAAATCGACAGACATCATAAGTAATGCACCGATAGCAATTGCAATTGCCACGAGCATAATTATGTGAGTTTTCTTCATAGCCTAAATGTTTAATCCGGCAAAGGTAACGCAAAAGCTGCTCTGATTTTTTGAATTTAAGGAGAATAAAAAGCCGGTATTATCTTGAATTTTTTTAACTGGAATATAGCCAGAACTATGGATTGCAAAGAAACCGAAGCCCCGTTGTAAATTTAACGGGAAGGAGTAGGAGGGTTTAATAAGACCACCTCACTTCCGGTTAATAACTTTATTTCATTTACTTTCCCGCTTGTTAAACTGTAGTGTATCTTTGCCCCCGTTTTTACAATTTGTAAAAATGCGTAATCTTCACTCAACAAACAGTAAATGACTGACCTCTCTCAATTTGATCCTAATTCCGTAGGTAATCCTAACAATAATATCTTCGGCTTGCCCTTCGGAGAAGAAGATGCAAGGCTTGTAATTTTGCCCGTGCCATGGGAAGTAACCGTAAGCTACAATGCGGGCACATCAAGGGCGCCGGAACATGTTTTTAAGGCAAGCTTGCAGGTAGATCTTTTTGATCCGGAATTAAAAGACACCTGGAAAGAGGGGTATTTTATGCGACCGGTTGATAAGAAGATACTAATGAAAAGTGATTACCTGCGCAAGGAAGCCGAGTTGTACATAAATTATATAGCTGAAGGGGAAGATGTGCAGGATAATAAGTTTATGTGTAAAACGCTGAAGGAGGTTAATGCCGGCAGCTTGTACATGAACGAATGGGTTTTTCAACAAACACGGGAACTCCTGGCAAATGACAAATTGGTTGGACTGCTTGGTGGTGATCACAGCACGCCTTTAGGATTTTTTAAAGCCATTGCTGAAAAGCACGGTGACTTCGGTATTCTACAGGTAGATGCTCACTGCGACCTTAGGAAATCTTACGAGAACTTTAATTATTCGCATGCGTCTATCATGTATAATGCGCTGGAAGAAATTCCTCAACTGGAAAAATTAGTACAGATCGGCATACGTGATTTTAGTGAGGAAGAGTTTGATTACGTCACCAACAGCAATGGACGTGTTAAAACATATTTCGATAAATCCATCAAGGAACGCCAGTTTGAGGGCGAAACCTGGCAATCGATCGTGAATGAAATGGTCGGCCATCTTCCACAAAAAGTATATATAAGTTTTGATATTGACGGGCTCCATCCTAAGTTATGTCCGCACACCGGAACGCCTGTGCAAGGCGGCTTTGAAACAGATGAAATATTTTACCTGTTTAAGAAATTATTACAGAGTGGCCGCCAATTAATAGGTTTTGATCTCAATGAAGTTGGCGTGAGCCAGGATGAATGGGATGAAAATGTAGGAGCAAGGTGTTTATTGAAAATGTGCAATATGTTGATCGCTTCCAATCCCGTTGATGTACCGGCTGGATCGGTTGCCGCCTCTCAATCTTAGTTATACTGCGCAGGGTAATGATGTTTTATATTGTTGCTTATACAAATAAAATGGGCTTCATTTAAAACATAATTAAAGTTCCCCAATGATAATAAGTACAAGAGGGCGATGCAACGATGCTGCCCATTGCTTCACTGCCCGGACAAAAAATCTTATTCGTTTTTTTTCATAGTGAAGTATAAATACAAAGGCTGACCATGTATAAATTTTCCTTAAAGGATAATGGCCCGGGCCTGGACTTTACAATAACAAGGGCGTTACTTGCACTCGCGGGTTTTACGGCTTTCGTGGTACGCTCCGATCACCCATATTATTTAAATGTGATTGCGGGGATTCTCCTGGTGCTGTTAGCCGCATTCATCAAGTTGATCTTGTTGCGTTATAAAATAAGCCGGATAATTTTGTTAACCGCATCAGCCTTTCTTTTATTTGCAGCCACAAGTTCTATCAGTTTCGGAGCCATTCTTTTAATATATGGGCTGCTGTTTAAATTCATTTATAAAAAGGCATCCATTGAGGTAGGCACGGCAGGAATTGCCATTAGCAAAACGTTTTCAACAATTGAGCATCCATGGACTATGTTTAACAATGTAATTCTTAAAGACAGCCTGCTCACGCTGGATTTTAAAAACAATAAATTACTTCAGCTTAATACAGATGATACGGTCGCTGCTGTTGATGAAAAAGCATTTAACCAGTTCTGTAATCAGCTTATTAACCCCGCAATCGAAGTCCGCTTATAGTGCACGTTTTGCTAAATTTTAAGAACTGGGGCAAAATGACGAATTTTGCAGCGATACGATTTTATATAACAATCAATAATGGAAATTAAAGAAAGCCCATATATACTCTTCTCGGATGGCGAAGGAAATATATTTGAAGACACCAGTTTATTTGTAACGGGCCGCAGCGGCTGGGATGCATTGCCAATCCCGATGGATGAATGGATAGAATTACCATCGGGCGGTAACCTCTATGAATTGCCGGGCCGTCGTGGTATTGGTATTGATGTGGAAACAGGGGAGATGCGTCTTTGTGAAAAGGGCTGGGCCGTAGCCGCTTTCATTCCGCCGGCACATACCGGTTTATATATGGCCGCCTATGAAACTGCCGCCAATGCACCCACATTGCCATTATTTTGTTATACCGCTGCTGGCTGGCTCAATGATAAAATATATGTACCTGCGGTAAGGATTGAACAGGATATCCGGCAGGAAAGTTTAGGCTATGATGAAGAACAGGTAAAAACAGGAACTGCTCATTTGTTACAAGCTTATCCGCATAACCGTTTGGTAAAACATTTGATGGAAAACTGTTGCATGACCTATCATTGTCCTGCTGCAAGAAACTTTGCGCTGGGTCGTTGGGAATGTCCCGTTCCATCTTCGCCGGCCTGCAATGCAAATTGCATTGGCTGTATCAGCTTTCAACCCGTAGAAGAAACCATTGTTAGTACACAGGACAGGTTGACCTTTCGACCGACTCCCGAAGAGATCACGGAGTTTACGGTTCCTCATTTGGAGACAGCACCCTTTCCAATTATCAGTTTTGGCCAGGGCTGCGAAGGCGAGCCACTGTTGATGTGGGAAACCATCAGGGAAAGTATCATTGAAATAAGAAAGCATACTCAAAAAGGAAGCATTAATATTAATACCAATGGCAGTAAACCCGCGGCTGTAAAAGCCTTGTGTGAAGCGGGTTTAAACAGTATGCGAGTGAGTACCAATTCTGCACGGGAACATATTTATACACCTTACTACCGGCCAAACAATTATGTGTTTGCCGATGTAGTGGAAAGCCTGAAAGTGATGCGGAGCCATGGTGGCTGGACAAGCATTAACTACTTTGTTTTTCCCGGTATGACAGATAGTATTGAAGAATATGAAGCGCTGAGAAAGCTGATCAGGGAAACGGACCTTTGCATGATCCAATGGAGAAATTTTAATATTGATCCGGACTGGTATCTTGGAAAGATCGGTGTAACGGAAACCGGCGAATGTATGGGTGTAAAACAATTTATGGAACTAATTCATGAAGAATTTCCTGCTGTAAAATTTGGATATTTTAATCCATCCATTGAAAGAATTAAGGGCAACTTCGAAATGGACTTTGCGCATTAAAGAAATGCACGCCGGTTAATTAATGCCTTTTCAAAAGTTTTCAGAAATGTATTTGGTGGCTTCACCGGGTGTAAGCGCAGCAAAGTCGCGGTAGCGGTGGTGAACATCTATGATCTCCTTTAATGCTTCTGCAACAAGTTCTTGGTTATCCCATGATTTAAGATGCGCTATCATTGTTGCCAAACAACCTTTTTTATAAGCGATTTGCCCGATCACATGCACCAGTGTGTTTCTTACTCTTGCAGTTTTATCGTATTGCAATTCACGGAGCATAGGCAAAATATCCTGCGGGTGTTTTCTACCACGAAGTTCTATTCCGTGGCATATCTCCCGGCGTATCTCCTCATCCTTATGATGCAAATATTTCTTTGCCCAATCCAGCACAGGGGTTGGATTTACTTCCCCCATTTTTTTTATCGATCCGATTACGGCATTGCGTGGCGAAGGGTGTGGATCAAATAGTCCTTTATCAAAGAAAGACTGCACAACAGCAAAATCTTTTTTCCCAATTTCACCGGCGGCATTAATAACGGTTTGGCGTATTTTAAAATCATCTTCCTGTCGTAAAATATTAAGTGTATCAATGATCTTTTCCTCCAGGTTTGGGTTCTCAAAATAAATTCGCCCTATAGAGAGATAAGCCGACTTCCTCACATAAGTGTCTTCATTTGCAAAATAAGCAAGCGTCTTTTTCAATTGACCTTTCTTTAGCTCTATTGCAATTTCGTTTTGAATTTCAATAACAAGCCCTGCCCGTTGCTGCTTTGATAGGTCATAAAAGGGAAGCGCCTGCTTTTTTGATTTTTCAATATGTCTTTGCATTTGTTTCTCCATTAGTTTCATTATTGATCAAGGAGTTTTTATACCCGTAATGCTGGCAATTTCAATAGGTTGTTTTTTCCCTTTCAATGCGATCATGCCCAATGATTCTGTGTGATAGTATTTTTCAACTTCACTGTTTTCTAAAACATGTTTTGATGCCAAAAAATATTTATTATGTTCGTTACAAATGCTTTGTATCCTGGCTGCGGTATTCAATGTATCACCGTGATAAGCAATGTCTCTTTTTATATCACCTACTTCCACTGCCGTCACTTTACCCATGTGCAGCCCGGCTTTGAATTGTGGCACCTGTCCATATTGATTAAGATAATGCTTCGACCTATCATTGAACTTTGCTTCACACGCAAAGAAAAATTGAATACAATACAATGGCAATACTCCTTTCCATATTGGCCACGTGATCACAATTTCATCTCCCACGTATTGATACACCTGCGCATTGTAAGTTGACAACACTGAATTAATATCCATAAAACTGTCCCGGATAAATGCGCTGTATTTTAAATGACCCAAAGCTTCCGCAATTGAAGTAGAGGATTTAAGATCCATGAAAAGAAATATCCTGTCCTCTTCTTTCGGCTTTCTGTATTTTCCCATCATCAAAGGAATAAGGATACCAGGCCCATACTTTTTATTTACCTGGTTGATGAAACTAATTATAAGGCCGGTAATGATATTAAACAGCAGCAGCAATTGAAAAAAATGCTCCCAGGGTTTTTCCGTTTCAGCAACATTACCGGCCTCAATGAAATTTTCCTGCAAATAACGATACGCTGCCGCTCTTACGAAACTGATCAACACTACAAAAACGATAAAAGACATGAGGGCCTTGCCGATAATTATAATTGCAAGCGACCTGTCATAAAAAAATCTTCTTTCAAATAATTGGTCTGTTAACCCGGAGGCAATCCCATTTGATAATCCGAAAAATAACGCTGTCATTATAATTGCGCGAAAATTAACCGGTGGGTGGAATGTGGTTCCGGCAGTAAGCAATATTAAATAGGTTATAACCGCCAGGAAAAAATAAGCGCTCATCCAAAAAATGATTTGTGTAAATACGTAGTTCAAAACCGGGAACCTGGTTATGAATGATGTAACATGTTTTGTATAATTAAAAAAGTGGAGCATTTATTTTTTGATTTCCGTCTTGGGGTTGTGTTAAGCTTTAAAAGCAGCTTTGTTCTTACTCTTAAAGGTATATTCTTTATTTAAAGGGACTCGGCTAAAACATTTCCTCGACTCAATCGTCCTCCAAATTGTAGCGTGTGCGTTCTCTGGATGCATGTTCTACTGAACCCGATATAAAGTCGAATTCATCAATTTTAAAAAAAGCATTCATTAATAAGCAAGACTTCTTCCCATCTAAAGGTGGATTTAAATTTATATGATAATCTTTCTCACAATAGTGGTATTAATTGTTACTGCTATTTATGTTTTTATGCAGGGGCTCCAGTTTGGACAAGCACCCCAGGGTGAGCGGCTCGATAAAATACATCAGTCGTCAAATTTTATGAAGGGACAGTTTCAAAATTTAAGTCCCACACCCGGTCTCACAGAAGGCGTAAGTTATTATGCAGTTTTAAAGGAATTTATTTTTGGAAAAAATAAGCATCGCATTCCAGCTAAGCTTTTGCCTTCCATAAAAACCGATCTTTTTACGTTAGATCCTGGCAAGAACCTGGTTGTTTGGTTTGGCCATTCCTCTTACTTTATGCAAGTGGATGGTAAAAAGATCTTAGTGGATCCTGTGCTAAGCGGCAGTGCTTCACCGGTGAATTTTACTACAAGAAGTTTTAAAGGAAGCGATGTATATACCACCAATGATATTCCTGCTATCGATTATCTTTTTATTTCGCATGATCATTGGGATCACCTGGATTACCAGACCGTAGTTCGACTGAGATCAAAAGTGAGCAAAGTTATCTGCGGTTTAGGTGTTGGTCAGCACCTGGAAAAATGGGGTTATCAAAAAGATAATATTATTGAAAAGGATTGGAACGAGACGGTGATATTGGAGCCGGGTTTTATGGTGAATACATTACCTGCAAGACACTTTTCGGGGCGGAGTTTTAAAAGAAACGGCACCTTATGGATGTCTTACGCATTAACAACACCATTGCATAAAATATACCTTGGAGGCGACTCCGGTTATGATACGCATTTTAAGACTATCGGTAATGAACATGGGCCGTTTGACATAGCCATCCTTGAATGCGGACAGTATGATAAAAGCTGGAAATACATTCACATGCTACCGAATGAAGTAGTGAAAGCTGCAAAAGATCTAAAGGCAAAAAAACTCATGCCTGTTCATTGGGGCAAATTTAGTTTGTCAAATCATAACTGGGATGATCCGATCCTGCAAGTTTCTGAAATAGCAATGCAAAATAACATGCCGTTATTAACGCCACAAATCGGCGAAGCAGCAGACCTGGATAATGATCAGCAATTTACTGAATGGTGGAAGAAGAGCGGATAATAATGGATAATTGGTTAGTGGATAATTTTTGATACTGGATACTGGATATTGGATACTGGATACTGGATAATTGATAATTGATAATTGATAATGGGTAATTGATAATTGATAGTGGATAATTGATTAGTGGATAATGGATAATTTCCGCCGAGGTGCCCGAAGTAGGACGGTTGCCTGTTGCCCAGAGCTTCAACTGTAAAAGTGTGCGACGCCCATAAAGCTAAATTGAAAAACAATTGCCTGGTACAAAACATTCCCAAGCCAATGCTATTACAAGAACTTAAGCTTGATTAATAC
>JBDSAP010000314.1:0-33296 GCA_039922055.1 Ferruginibacter sp. | reverse complement strand
CCGTGACCAGACCTTTATGTTTGCCACAGGCCTGGCTTCCGTGGAGCAGTACTTTGCACAACTGTTTTCCGATCCGGATGTTAATAACGATCCGTTTAGCGCAGGAAGGCAGATGAATGCCCATTTTGCCACAAAAAATGTAGATGGAAATGGTGAGTGGCTCGATCTTGTAAATATGAAGAACAGCAGCAGCGATATGGCGCCAACTGCCGGACAAATGCCAAGGGCGATGGGCCTGGCCCTGGCTTCAAAGCTTTTCAGAAATTCCCCCGTTTTTAATAAGCACAAAAATCTGAGTGATAACGGAAACGAAATTTGCTTTTGTACAATAGGCGATGCCTCTACTTCAGAAGGTCATTTTTGGGAGGTTGTAAATGCAGCCGGTGTAATGCAAGTGCCGCTTGCCATTTTTGTGTGGGATGATGGCTATGGCATCTCTGTTCCAAAGCAATTTCAAACTACCAAAGGTTCTATTTCTACAGCGCTAAAGGGAATGCAGAAAACCCCAGAGTCCAACGGTCTTGATATTTATAAGTTAAAGGGATGGGATTATGCCGGAATGTGCGAATTATTTGAGCCTGCCATTCAAAAAATAAGAGAAACTCATATACCAGCCATCTTTCATATAGAGGAGATTACCCAACCGCAGGGGCATTCTACATCGGGCAGCCACGAACGATACAAAACGCCAGAAAGGCTTGCATGGGAAAAGGAGTGGGATTGCGTAAAACAAATGAAAGAATGGATTCTTGCCAATGCACTTGCAGATGATGATGAGCTGAGTGATATAGAGATCAATGCCAAAGTTTATATTAAAGAAAGTAAGATGCGGGCATGGGATAAATATATAGCCCCTGTAAAAACGCAGGTTACAAACAGTAGGAAATTAGTAAACGAATTGGCAGACAAACTAAATGAGCAGCAGGGTGAATCTATCCGTAAAATATTTGCCGGCCTGGTTGTTAGCAAAGAACCAATGCGCCGGCAGATCATGAAAGTATTGGCATCCATATTGGATATCGCCGGTAATAATCCTCTCGTAACTGAACTGCAAAATTTCTACAATGAATTACGAGCTGCAAATGCAAGTTTATACAATTCTTTTTTATACAATGAGGGACCGAAGTCTGCCCTTAAAGTGAGGGGGATTAAAGCTTACTATAAAGAGGATACTCCAATGGTAAATGGCTATGAAGTACTCAACCATTATTTCGACGAGCTTTTTGCAAGCAACGATAAAGTAACGGCGTTTGGTGAAGACGTGGGATTTATCGGCGATGTGAACCAGGGCTTTAGCGGACTTCAAAAAAAGTATGGAGATCAGCGCATATTTGACACCGGAATACGGGAACTCACTATTATAGGGCAGGGGATAGGTCTGGCTTTGCGTGGATTAAGACCGATCGCTGAAATACAATACCTCGATTACCTGCTCTATGGTTTGCAACCGTTAAGTGATGATGCTGCTACCACACACTTTCGCACTGCCGGTGGCCAAAGCTGCCCTTTGATCGTTCGCACGAGAGGACATCGCCTTGAGGGTATCTGGCACAGTGGCTCGCCGATGGGAATGATCATTAATGCACTTCGTGGAATGTATGTATGCGTACCACGCAATATGGTGCAGGCTGTCGGTATGTACAATACCCTTTTACAATCCAACGATCCCGCCCTGATGATTGAGTGCCTGAATGGTTACCGGCTTAAAGAAAAGTTACCTTCCAATTTACTGGCCTACACGGTGCCGTTAGGTATACCGGAAATCATCAGGGAAGGTTCGGATGTCACCATTGTTTCTTATGGTTCTACTTTAAGGATTGTAATGGAAGCAGCTGCTACGCTTGTGAAAATGGATATCAGTTGCGAAGTAGTAGATGTGCAGACCTTGTTGCCTTTTGATCTTAATCATCTTATTGTTGCTTCTCTTAAAAAAACAAACCGCATCGTTTTTGTTGATGAAGATGTACCAGGCGGAGCAGCAGCATATATGTTTAATAAAGTTTTGGAAGAACAGGGAGGATACAGGCACCTGGATGTTGCTCCACGCACAATTACCGGCCAGGCGCACCGTCCGTCCTACGCAAGTGATGGCGACTATTTCAGCAAGCCAAATACTGAAGACATCATAAGGGTAATTAAAGAGATGATGTCGGAGTAAGGTGATCTTAGCAATTTAATTCATACTAAAAAACGAGGTAGTACTCTCTTGATATTTATCGTCCAACTTCGTTGCTTTAATAGGCTACATGGTTCTTATTTAAATAATTTTATTGCATGAAATTGACCATTTACCAAATTGACGCATTTACTAATAAATTGTTTGGCGGCAATCCTGCTGCAGTGATTCCCCTGGATGACTGGATTATTGATGAAACAATGATGCAGCAGATTGCTGCCGAAAATAACCTTGCCGAGACGGTCTTTTTTGTTCCTGAAAATGAGGGCTACCATATAAGATGGTTTACGCCTGAACTCGAAATTGATCTTTGCGGCCATGCAACATTAGCTAGTGCATTTGTTTTGTATGAGTATCTCGGATATAAGAAAGATAAACTGGTGTTCTATTCAAAGAGCGGCGAACTAATTGTATGTCGTGATGGTGATAAACTGCAATTGAATTTTCCTTCCAGGATGCCTGTGAAAATGAGCAAATATCCGCCCCAATTATTGAAGGGGCTTGGCCTTACTGAATCGCTGGGGGTTTATAAAAGCAGGGATTATGTGGTTGAAGTTGCATCCCAGGAGGAAGTGTTGAAAGTACAACCTGATATTTCCTTACTCAACCAGGTAGATGTGATAGGAATTATCGTAACTGCACCAGGAAGCGATTGTGATTTTGTTTCCCGATTCTTTGCACCTAACTGCGGTATTCCTGAAGATCCGGTAACAGGTTCTGCCCATTCCACCTTAATTCCTTTTTGGGCGGAAAAACTGAATAAGCAAAAATTGCATGCCAGGCAACTATCAAAAAGACGTGGGGAATTATGGTGCGAAAACAAGGCTGAAAGAGTGACGATGAGTGGTAATTGCGTGTTTTATATGAAGGGTGAGATTGAGTTATAAATATGTTTATAAATATTGGTCAGCTGATGGTTGAAAGAAACTACGATATATGATTGGCTATTTTAAATTATGATACACCTTTTGTACATCTTCATCCTGCTCCAGTTTATCTACTAATTTCAAAACATCCTGTGCATCCTCTTCACTTAGATCAACTGTGTTAGTTGGGATACGGGTTAGTTCGGCTGTTATCACTTCTATTTTTTTTTCTTCCAGCGCTTTACTCATGTGACCAAATTCGTTAAAGGCGACCCGGATAATAATATTCCCCTCGCTGTCTTCGCCGATCTCTTCCAGGCCATAATCGATCAGCTCCAATTCGAGGTCATCAACATTTAACCCATTGTTCTTTATTTTAAATTCTCCCATGTGGTTAAATCCAAATGCCACACTGCCACTGGTTCCTAAACTGCCCCCGCTTTTAGTAAAGTGCATCCGTACATTCGCTACCGTCCGGGTAGGATTATCGGTAGCCGTTTCTACCAATATCGCTGCTCCATGTGGTGCATAGCCTTCATACAAAATTTCGTCATAATGCACCAAATCCTTACCCATCGCTCTTTTTATGGCAGCTTCCACTCTATCTTTTGGCATGCCCACACTTCTCGCATTCTGGTAACAACGGCGCAAAGCGGCATTGCCATTTGGATCAGAGCCGCCAGCTTTAACGGCAATGACAATTTCCTTTCCTATGCGGGTAAAATTTTTGGCCATTTTATCCCAGCGGGCAAACATGGAACTTTTTCTTACTTCAAATATTCTTCCCATCGATTTTGTATTTAGTAACTGGTTATGGTAGCCGTTTTATAAGGATGTTCTTTAAATGACCAATACGCTTACAACTGATTAATTGGAGTGCAAATTTAAGGGAAATCATTTTTTCCGAAATCTTATTGTAGCGCAATGCAAGCCCATATTTCCTTAATTTTAAAAAAATGAGTGAGCCACTATTAGAAGTAAAAGATTTATCAGTTGATTTTATTGCCAATGGCAGTAGTATGCAGGCCGTAAAAAATATTTCTTTCAATGTATTGCGGGGAGAAATTACTGCAATTGTTGGTGAATCAGGCTCTGGCAAATCTGTTACATCGCTGGCGATCATGAAGCTATTGCCCGAGCAGGCAAAAACAAGCGGGCAGATATTTTTTTCTAAAGATGATAGCTTGGCGATCGATCTTTTAAATTTTCCTGCAAAGAACATAAATACCATCAGGGGTAAAGATATGGCCATGATCTTCCAGGAACCAATGACCTCACTCAATCCCGTTTTTACCTGTGGTTCCCAGGTGATGGAAGCGTTGCAAATTCATCAGCATATTTCTTCAGCAAGCGCAAAGGAAAAAGCAATTGCATTGTTTAAACAAGTAAATCTGCCGAATCCATCAGAGATGATAAACCGGTATCCTCACCAGCTTAGTGGTGGTCAAAAGCAACGGGTAATGATCGCCATGGCCATGAGTTGCAACCCTTCATTATTGATTGCGGATGAGCCAACTACTGCTCTCGATGTAACCGTACAAAAAACTATCCTGGACCTGATCAGGCAATTACAATTACAAACGGGCATGAGTGTTATTTTAATCACGCACGACCTTGGGCTTGTTGCAGATATTGCGCACAAATTGATAGTGATGTATAAGGGTGAAATTGTTGAGCAGGGTGAGACAAGTACCATTTTAAAAACACCCAGTCATCCCTATACCAAAGCTTTACTTGCTTGCAGGCCCGCCATGCATAGCAGGGGTGAACGGCTGCCAGTGGTCAGCGACTTTCTGCAACCTACGGGAGATATTGGCCCTGCTTCGACCGAAGTGTTTGCAAAAGGAGGGAGCCCATCAGTTATAAAAGATGAAAATGAAACCGTGGATACAGTGGCTGATAAGTCCTTACGCATATTTTCAGAAACTGTACTCTCTGTAGAAAATCTAAAGGTTTATTATCCGGGTAAAAGGAACTTGTTTGGAAAGCCGGCTCCAGCCTTTAGAGCTGTGGATGATGTAAGCTTTACCGTTAGTAAGGGAGAAACGATTGGACTGGTAGGCGAAAGTGGTTGCGGAAAAACTACATTGGGACGCACCATATTGCAATTGCTTAAACCCACTGATGGCAAAATAATTTTGAACGGAACTGATCTTGCCGGATTATCTAAAGCGAAGATGCAGCCACTACGAAAGGATTTGCAGATCGTTTTCCAGGATCCCTATGGGTCTCTAAACCCCAGGCTCACCATTGGTTCAGCTATACAGGAACCAATGAAAGTACATTCGCTTTTAAACAGTAATTATCAGCGCAGAGATAAAGTAATTGAGTTGCTGGAGAAAGTAGATTTGAAAGCAGAGCATTTTTATCGGTATCCACACCAGTTCAGTGGCGGACAGCGCCAGCGAATTTGCATAGCAAGAGCGTTAGCGCTAAATCCTTCATTTCTAATATTTGATGAAAGTGTAAGTGCGCTGGATGTTAGTGTGCAGGCCCAGGTGCTTAACCTGTTAAACGATCTAAAAAAAGAATTTGGTTTCACTTCGATTTTTATCTCGCACGATCTTTCGGTGGTTCGTTTTATCAGTGATCGTATCATGGTAATGAACAAAGGAAAAATTGTAGAAGAAGGACCTTCAGATGAAATTTATTTTTCTCCAAAAAATGAATATACAAGAAAACTCATCGATGCTATTCCAGGTAAAAAGATGGCGCAGCTTTAAAGAGTTGAATCTACTCCTGGTATTCTCCCCCTTTTGAAAAACGGTAGTTACTGTAGTTTGGTCCAAAAAAATTCTTCCCGCTTTTTCGAAGAGTAAATAAGAATTTTTTTAATTGCTCCTGCAACTGCGCAGCCTGAGGCCGATCCTCCCTTAGCTTTTTATCTGTGATGCTGGTGAGCTTATCATTACTGCTGATTTTATTGGTGTCAAGCGGTTGCAAACCACTCATTCCTATTTTCCAATCTTCTCCTTTTTTAGCCCTGTATTTGAAAAAATACACCCATCCCAAACTGCCATCAAGGGTTGACTGGTATTTGGTAATAAAAGCAATCGAATCCATTTTTTTATAACTCTTTTCGGTTGCAAGGAAGCTCCTTGCAACATCAAGTTGTGTTTTATATTTGATTGGAAATTTTTTTAACTGTCCTGCTTTTTCCAATCGTTTATATAACCTACCCCGCCACTCATCCTTTGAGGCAAACCAGTTTAAAATGCTATCCGCAACATATTTGTCATTTCGCAACAATGTTATTACAGCATCAAGCCTTACCTCTTCATCTTTCGACTTTAAAAGCTTATCAAAAAATTTTGGCACATTATTATTCTTTTCGTAGAAAGGCAATAGTAAAACCGAATAGTTATTGAGCTCGCTGTTATTATCGTTATTGTCGAAGTTGCTTACTAGTTCAATATCATTGTCTTTACCCTTTTCTTCATCCGGCTTTTTTTCGTCCTTCCCCTGTTGTTTTTTCAGTTCTATTTTTGCATCAAAATAAAGTTTTTGAAAATAGTCTGCATACTGTCCACCTTTTACTAACCCACTATCTACCAGCGTTACCAGTAAAGACACTATTGGTTTTTTATAATCTTCTACTGCCGCCAGTTGTAAAATTTCGGGGAAGAGTGTAGCCGCCAGTTTCAAGGAGTCTCCGAGGTTTACAAAAATGCCCGTGTAATCAAAACTGTTATCAAAGAAGGGTGGGTCCTGCAATACCAATTCTTTAAATAGTTTTATCGCGTCTGATGTTTTATGCCGTGCCAGGGCTTTCAATACCTCGTTTTGGAAAATGGTGGTATCAGCAGTTTGGTCATATATTTTTTTCAGGTAAGACACAATTACCCTCGTGGTAGTGTCTTTTATATAACCCAACTCAGCGATCAGCCTTACTTTGCTATCACTGTAGTCTTTTCCTGGTTGCAAATGGTGGATGCCCGATATTATTTTAGAAGCGCCCTTTTCACCATAATAGATGTTGCTGATCGTTTGTTCTGCCTTGGCGTGGGTGAGGCTGTCCTTGCTAAACAAGTCAGTAAAAAAGCTATCAAGATTGCTCACGAAAATATTTTTACCGAGCTTTTTTTCTTCAGGTCTGAAGCTTGAATAGAACTGGTTGATAAAGCTGCTTTGCTGGTTTGAAGTATCCCCCAATGTTACCATGCTGAACATGTGATTATCTTTTAGCATGATCATCCTGTTGATCATCCGTGACGAACCTGTATCCCGTAAGCTGAAAGCATATCCTTTTATCCCGTGATCAATTGTAAAAGAATCTGATCTATACAATACAAGATCATCTTCGTTATAAAAATCTTCTATTTCATTTTTCCAAAACTTAGCGGCGTTTTTTACTGAATAATATTTTGGATATTGCTGAATACTTACACCAATTGTTTCGCCGGTACTGTCATTGGTGAATAGGGCATTTTTACTCTTCGGCCAATAACTGTTGTATGCGGATGAGGGATTACTATTGGCAATCTCTGTAGTAACTTTTTCAAGTTTTGCACGATACGATTCGTCTAAGTCTGGCGCCACAGGTGTATTCACAGAAAAATGAAGAAAGGTATCAACGTATTTTTTTGTGTTGCTGTATTGATAAGCCTCAAAGCGAAAAGAATTGAAAAAACTACTGAAGTCCTTGTTGTTATTTTTACTTCGTACTGCAATGGTATAATAGTGCGGACCCTTGAGGATATAACGAGCTGTTACAACACTTCCATCTTTCATTTTTTCTTTTACGTCCAGGCATGGATAACCCTGCCAGGTTCCTTGCTTTCGCTCTATTTGTTTATCGAAATAATCAGGTGAGCGAAAGGATTCCTCAACCAGCTTCAGATCAAAAGAATCTTCTTCCAAAAACTTGAAATTATAAACACTTTTCTTGAACACCAGGTATGCATCGTCACTAACGCTATCTGCCGATCCATATTCCCAGCGGTTTATTCCATCGCTGGTATTTGTATTTAAATTTTCATAAGGCTGCTGAGGAAACTTAACAGAAAAGCCTCCCTGTTTTGGCTTGAATATAGCTGTTGTGTTTTTTGTTTCTGTAAGTTGTATGGATGAAAAGAATTGTGCGGCTTCTTTTCCATCTACATAATTTTCTTTACCACTCATTTTAAACACTATCACTTCGAAAGGCGTGATATAAATATGATAGCGCTGCATATCTCCGCGACGTGTACGGTTCGTTATATCAAATCCCTTGTAGCCATCTTTTTGGATAGTCGTTTTCTTTAGTATTTTGCCCGGAATGTTTTCATAGAGCAGGCTGTCAATTTTCTTCATTACCATGTCTTCACTTATTCCAAGAAAAGCAGCATAGGTCTTTACCCTCGTTACCAGGTAATAGCTCCCGTTGCTCATGTCGGAATATTGACGCCTGTCCAGGCGTTGGTATTCATCCTTCATCTTAAATAATGGGCCGGGCATACTTACAGAATAAAATCCATCATCTGCTTTTATAGTATTAAAAACTACCGGAACTTTTAACTGATCGGTTTCTTCTTTTTTCACAGCATCCCGATCCGCCATTTTTATGGGTCTTAAGGTATAACCCATTTTCCGCAGCAATTCAATAATGCCCCGTGGCCCGGCAAGGTGTGCGGCTCCAACTCCTACAAACAGGCTATGGTGCTGTATAATCGTGTCAATGGAAGATGCCTGTATCTCATTTCTTTTATACAAAAACTTTTCTCTGAAGGCATCTGAGCGTTCAGTCATCAGATCAAGCGAATCCATGAGGTCAAGGTCGCCACTGCGATATGCATCCTGTATTTTCTGGAAAATATCCCTGAAAGATTCGCCTTCCATATCTACATTCTTTTTCTTCTTTTCTTTGGCCATATCCGCATAAGCTTCCAGTACTACTTTTTCGGTTTCATAATAGTCTTCAACTCCTGCGGAACGCTTACCTAATTTTTTACCTGTTTGAAAAATATAAAGGTCAAGGAACGTATCTTCTTCGAAATCTTCCCTGGCCTTATAGCTGCGATACAAAAGGCTATTTACAATAGTAGGTTCGCTATTTAATGCGGATTTAAGTTCGGTATCGAACTTGTTTATACGAAAGGAATTCTCCGTTAAAAAATCGCCGGTTGGCGCTTGTATAAAGTTGGCATAATTCTGTTTGAGCCGGTCTAAATTTACCATCTGACCTTGCCATAGATCAGGGTTTAGTTCAAGCGCAACTGCGTCCACATTTTTCATGGCATAATAAAATGAATCGCTTAGATGAAAAACCATTTTGCTGCTTACATGCATGGTTCCAAACAGGTAAGATGGCTTGAAGAGGCCGTTTCCCGTGATCTCCCAAAACAGGCTGGGATATTTTTTTGACTGCTCTTTTTGTCCGAGTACATTCATTGTAATCAATAACATCAAGCCTCCCGTCAGCAGTTGGTACATCCTTCTTTTCGTCATCATTTTTATTAAACCAGCCATCTTATAAAATTAGAAAGAGTAAAATATATTAGCCTTAACTAATTAACGCATTTTTTCTTAAAATAGTTATTGAATTTGGAAAATCGTTGAATTAGTTAGCTATATATTGGTTAAAATATGTTAATTTTGCGCCTTAAAATCATGCCGTAACATGATAAGTGCCTTTAAAAAGGCTTCGTATCTCTGTAAAAATACAGTACCAGGCATGTGATCATCTAAAATATATTGATACACATGAAATTAAGCCAGTTTCGATTTGACCTCCCTCTGAACCTCATCGCCCAAAATCCTACCAAGAAAAGAGAAGACAGCCGCATGATGGTAATTCACCGAAAGACCGGTGAAATTGAAAACAGAAATTTCCGCGACATTATTGAGTACTTCGACGACAAGGATGTAATGGTAGTTAATAACACTAAGGTTTTCCCTGCCAGGATGTATGGCCGGAAAGAAAAGACCGGCGCCAAGATCGAAGTATTTCTTTTAAGAGAATTGAACAAGCCTAATCGTTTATGGGACGTAATAGTTGACCCTGCCCGTAAAATAAGAGTGGGTAACAAATTGTATTTTGGTGAAAATGATGAACTGGTAGCAGAAGTGATCGACAATACAACCAGCCGTGGCCGTACTATCCGTTTCCTGTGGGATGGCACCGAAGAAGAATTTAGGGTAATGCTTGATTTTATGGGTGAAACACCATTGCCAAAGTATATCAAGCGTAAACCTGATGAGGAAGATAAAGAACGCTACCAAACAGTTTACGCCAAACACGAAGGCGCGGTGGCTGCTCCTACGGCAGGCTTGCATTACAGTAAAGAGCTTATAAAAAGATTGGAAATAAAAGGTCTTCGTTTTGCAGAAGTCACGCTGCATACAGGTTTGGGCACATTCAGGCCAATAGAAGTAGAAGACCTCAGCAAACACAAAATGGATGCTGAATACTATGCCATTGATGAAACCGCCTGTGGGATCGTTAATAAAGCAAAAACAGAAGGCAGAAGAATTTGTTCGGTCGGTACTACTACCATGAGGGCAATGGAATCTTCTTTCACTGCGCAAAAACTATTAAAACCGTCAGAGGGTTGGACAAATATGTTCATTCATCCGCCCTATAATTTTTCGATTGCGGATGCTTTGGTTACAAATTTCCATTTACCAAAAACGAGCTTATTAATTATGACTTGCGCTTTTGCCGGATACGATCTTGTAATGGAAGCGTATAAGAGAGCAATCAAAGATAAATACAGATTCTTCAGTTATGGAGATGCGATGCTGATCATATAAATTAAAGAGAATTTTTTAATAATAGACTCCCCGCATGGGGAGTTTTTTTATGCCCAAAATAAAAAAGGGCTGAGATGAAAATCTCTGCCCGTTAAAAATCCAATATCCTATGAAAAACCATTTACATGACAGTAGATTGGCACATTTTATTGCATGCGAATTGTTAAAAAGTTGTTATATGAAATTGCGGACGAAAATCGATTTATTTATTCCGCCATAGCCATCTTTTAAATGTAGCTGAAAATGCAAAATGTAATGAGTAACTTAGTTTAGAAAAATCGATCGCTATGCCAACCATACAACAGTGGCTTTCTCAATACGGTGAAAGCCATACTAATCATCTCAATAAAACCATCCATTGGATTTGTGTACCAGTCATTTTCTTTTGCATGGTAGGATTTTTCTATTGCATCAAGTTGCCTTTTTATATTTCCGGTGTACAGGTAAACGTGGCGATGATTTTAATGGTTATGGTGGTGGCCTATTACTTTTCGCTTAGCAAAACTTTATGGGTCGGCATGCTATTATTTGGAGTCGCCTGCCTGCTGATCTGCCACCTCATTGAAAAATTTGAGTTAATACCGTTATGGTTGGTATGCCTGATATTATTTGCAGCGGCATGGATTGGCCAGTTTTATGGTCACAAGGTTGAAGGTAAAAAACCTTCGTTCTTAAAAGACCTACAGTTCTTAATGATTGGGCCTGCCTGGCTGATGAGCTTTATCTATCAAAAACTCGGAGTTCCTTTATAGAAAATTATTCCAGCCCAAACAACCCGCTGTTCAGCGCTTGTAATGTTTTATTCTTTTGATTACTTGCTATAAGAATTGAAATATTGTGCCTGCTTCCACCATAACTTACCATTCTCACAGGTATCTCTTTCAACGCAAGAAATACCTTTTGCATTACATCTTCTGTTTCCGTTATTTCATTTCCAACAATAGATACAATGGTTTGATTGCTATCAACCTCCACGGTGCCAAATGGCTCCAATTCTTTCACTATTGCTTCAAGATTCAAATCGCTGTCAATCGTTAATGAAACCGCCACCTCTGAAGTGGTGATCATGTCAATGGAAGTACGATATTTTTCAAATACCTCAAATATTTTTCTTAAAAATCCATACGCCAACAGCATGCGGCTGCTTTTTATTTTGATGGCCGTTATATTATCTTTTGCAGCTACTGCTTTTACTCCTGCACTTCCTGCCTCTGCTGCTATCAATGTGCCGGTCGCTTCAGGGTCCATGGTGTTGAGCAGCTTCACAGGTACATTGTAGGTTTGTGCCGGCCAAATGCTAGCCGGATGTAAGATCTTTGCTCCAAAATAAGCGAGCTCTGCTGCTTCCTCAAAACTCAGTTGTTCTATGGGTACTGTTTTCTTAACTACTCTTGGATCGTTGTTGTGCATACCATTTATGTCGGTCCATATTTCACAAACCGATGCATTAATAGCAGCGCCAATCAGGGAGGCGCTATAATCGCTGCCGCCCCTTTTCAGGTTATCCACTTCACCTTTAGCGTTACGGCTTATATAGCCCTGGGTAACAAATATTTTTTTGCTCTTATTACGCTTGAGAATTTGTGCAAGCTTAATTTTAATACTGCCTATTTGTGGCTCATCATAATTGTCAATGGTCATGAACTCAAGAGCGGGAATAAGGAGATGATCAACTCCAATTTCATCAAGGTATACCGAAAATAATTTGGTGCTGAGTAATTCACCCTGCGCAAGAATATCTTTATTAAGAGCTTCGCTGAAGGAGATCTTTAATATAATATGAAGAAATTCAAAATGTTCCTGGATGATGGCTGCTGCCTTTTCCTGTGATTCCGGAGTAGATAGTAACTGGCTGCAAAAATTTCTGTAATGAACTTCTAAGGCATCGATCTGTTTGCTGGCTGAACTTCTGTCGCCCTGGGCCAGTGAATTGCTGATCTCTACAAGGGCATTCGTGGTGCCGCTTAAGGCAGATAATACCACGATCTTACTTTCTTCATCCCTTGTCACGAGTTTTGCAACTTCATGCATTCTTTCCGGCTTACCTACACTGGTGCCTCCAAACTTCATTACTTTCATATTTGCCTCAATGATCCAACACGATCATTTATGTTTAAAAAATTATAAGTCGGCAAAAATACTGTAAAAAGGAGGCTTTCAAAAAAAATTACTTAGCGCAGAATCGCTCAATGGAAGATTGGAGAGTATAGAGCCTACCGTCTAAGCAGAATAAAAGCAATTATTTATCTTATGCTTTGTTTTAATTAAACGTTTTCCGGCCGCCCAACCTGTAGGTTACACCCATTTGAAAATTTGCGGCATAGTCACCAAAGTTAACCTGGCCAAATCCTGTCACCGATTTACGAGTTATTTGCAGTGTGTTGGATATATACATTGGATTAATTGATCCGCGGTAATTACTGTAATCAAAATAATACCTGTTTGTTTGTTGCAGTGAAGAGCCAATAGCCAGCTTGTACCCGATCGTAGTGCCGCTCCTTCGCCTAAATACAAACTCTGTAGTTAAGCCGGCGGTTACAAATATTTTGCTCCTGGTAATAGCATTTGCTGCTGAATCAGGCAGCTTTTTTCTGAAATCAAGATAACTACCATATTCATTTTGAAGAGTACTCTCCATTCCTATAACTCTCCATTCATGTCTTGTGCCCATTGGCATTACTACATTCATGCCGCCACTAACCCCGAGGCCGCCAAAAAATTTTGTGCCGCCCCGATAAATAGGATTAGTATAATTGGGGTTAGAATAATAACTATCGGAATCAAGGTGGTAAGAACCTATCGAAAGATTAGCGCCATACCAGGCTTGTAATTTATTGAAGTTGTGACTGCGATGAAAATATCCATTAAATGAAAATACCTCATCATGAAAATATTCATTAGCCCCACCCACAGAAACTGCGCCGCTAATATATGTTGCAGATTTAACAGAGTCTTTGCTCATAGGAATGCCATGGTAATAATTTGTAGTAGCATTAAACGGGCTTAAAAAATAAGCCTGGCGGAAACAACTGGTTAGTATGGGGAGTACTAATAAAAAGTATATCGCGGCAGTTCGTGTTTTCATATCCACTTCAGACATAAAATCGTTTAGATATGCTGCAAGCTTTTTATTGATCTGTACCAATTATTCAAAATAGTGTCTGAAGAACTGGCAATCTTAGTTCAAATGTTGAAACGGGGGTATTAATTTCAATGGAGTAAAGAGTAAAAGACAGTGTTCGATTTTCAGAGGTCGATCTTAAATTTCTTACTTAGTTCGTGCAAATCATTTACAACCGAATTCAATAGTGGAATTCCGTTATGCATTCTTTCTGCTGTGATCGCTCTTTCAGGATCGCCGGGTATTACAATAGCGGTTCCAGTTTTAACCGATTTGGCGGATCGAAAGCGTTGTATCCATTTATCCATGTGCAATTTAAAATCTTCCGCCGGGCGGAAAGCATCAATTCTCATTGCTCCAAAGAAATGGCCTATTCCTTCGCCGGGCTGGTTTTCAGGCATAGGAATATAGGCAGGAAAAGGCGGTACCCACGGCCCATAGTTGGCGCCGCTTAACACTGCCGAAAAAATGTCAACAATAGATCCCAGCATATATCCTTTATGGCTACCATGTTCCTTGTCTCCACCTAATGGCAACAAGGCCCCGCCGTTCTTTATTTCATTTGCATTTGTGGAAGGTTCGCCTTCGTTCGTTTGTACCCAGCCGTTAGGCGCTTCCATATTTTGTCGCTGCAATATCTCTAATTTTCCATTTGCTGCTGTTGTGGTAGCGAAATCTGCTACAAATGGTTGTTCGGCCCCGGCAGGAATAGATACCGAAATGGGGTTGGTGCCTAAGAGTCTTTCAATTGAATAAGTTGGCGCTACCAACGCCGAAGCATTGGTCATTGCGATACCGATCATATCATGTTCCAGGGCCATCATTGAGTGATAGCCTGCAATACCAAAATGATTACTGTTTTTAACGCTTACCCAGCCTGTGCCTACATGTTTTGCTTTATCAATAGCAACCTGCATTGCTGCTGGTGCTACTACTAATCCAAGGCCCTTATCTCCATCGACAACTCCGGTGGAAGGTGTTTCGTGCACTACATGAATATTTGGGTTTGCATTTACCCGGCCCGCTTCCCACAGCCTGATATACCCGCTAAGGCGGGCTATGCCATGGCTATCAACACCCCGTATATCTGCTGACAATAATACTTTGGCTGCGATATCCGCATTGGTATCACTGCTTCCCATAGCAAGGAAGATTTTCTTAGAAAAATTATATAGCTGATTGTAAGAAAAAATCTGTTCCATTAATGGGATTGATGAACTGTAGACTACTCGTTTGATTTACGATCACCGTAGTGCAACTGTACAAGTGTGCGACGCAACGATGATCAGCGATGAACAAATGTTTGGTAAAAAAATTGCTTTTTAAAACTGGAGATGACGAACGGTCAGCCCATCATTGATCAACTGTTTCAATGAATCGATGCCGATTTTTAAATGTCGCTCAACAAACAAAGAGGTCACTTTTTTATCACTCGCTTCGGTTTTTACACCTTCCGGTATCATGGGGCTGTCACTTACCAATAGCAAGGCGCCTGTTGGAATTTTATTGTAAAATCCAACTGTAAAAATGGTGGCTGTTTCCATATCAATTGCGTATGCCCTGATACGCTGAAGATATTCTTTAAACACTTCATCATGCTCCCAAACACGGCGGTTGGTAGTATAAACAGTGCCTGTCCAATAATCGCAGGCATAGTCCCTGATAGTAGTTGATATTGCTTTTTGCAGCATAAATGCAGGTAACGCCGGCACTTCGGGAGGGAAGTAATCATTGCTGGTACCTTCTCCTCTTAATGCCGCAATGGGAAGAATAAGGTCGCCGATTTTATTGCGTTTCTTTAACCCGCCACACTTGCCGAGAAACATGACGGCCTTGGGTTCGATCGCAGTAAGCAAATCCATCACAGTGGCTGCGCCTGGGCTACCCATCCCAAAGTTTATAATGGTAATATTATCTGCCGTTGCGCATTGCATTGGCCTGTCCTTGCCGATAACTTTTACCTTGTTCCACTTTGCAAACATCCCCACATAATTAGAAAAATTCGTAAGCAAAATGTATTGCCCAAAGTTTTCAAGCTTTTCGCCGGTGTACCTCGGTAGCCAGTTTTGTACTATATCGTTTTTTGTTTTCATTTACTGTTATATCAATTCCTCATATTTTTAAATTCTATTCGTAGCAAAGCCATTCATTTTCAATTCTTAGTGTTCAAATTAGTTTCTTTGCCATTGATAAAAGTACAAAATATTATTTTGAACGGCACATGATAAAGATCGACTATCCGCCATACAAGCCTAAAATAAAAACGATTGAGGGTAAGGAATTTATTTTTGATGAAATAAGAAAACAATGGATATTATTAATGCCCGAAGAATGGGTTCGGCAAAATTTTTTGCAGTACCTCATTCATGTAAAAGGATATCCTTCATCATTGATAGCGATTGAAAAGGAAATAAGACTGGTTGACCTTACAAAGCGATTTGATATTGTAGTGTATGATTACAACGCCAAACCATGGATGATAGTTGAGTGTAAGGAAATGAAGGAAACGCTGAATGAAAAAGTCCTCCACCAGGTACTTCGCTACAATATCAGCCTGAAGGTTTCTTTTATTGTTATTACCAATGGAAGCTTTTGTTACGGTTTTACAGGCACTGACTCACAATTTTTGGAGATAGATGAGTTGCCTGCATTTCCCCTCAGGCAGTAAACAGCCTTGCGTTTATACGGCCATAATTTCTTTTTCTTTTGCCTCAAGATGTTTCTCTACCAAAGTAATGAATCGGTTGGTGAGATCCTGCATTTCTCCTTCTGCATTGCGGGCCACATCTTCACTCAATCCATCCTTTTGTAATTTCTTGATCTGCTCAATAGATTCCCGGCGGATATTGCGGATGGATATTTTTGCCTGCTCGCCTTCGCCGTTGCATCTTTTTACCAATTCTTTTCTTCTTTCTTCGGTAAGCGGCGGTAAAAACAGGCGGATAAAGTTGCCATCGTTTTGGGGGTTGATACCGATATTGCTTGCGTTGATCGCTTTTTCAATCGCTTGTAACATTTTCTTTTCCCACGGTTGTACAGATATGGTACGGGCATCCAACACGGAAATATTTGCTATTTGAGATATCGGGGTAGGTGAGCCATAGTAGTCAGCGACAATGCCGTCCAGCATATTCGGATTTGCTTTACCTGCACGTATTTTTACCAGTTCTGTTTCAAGATGATTGATCGCCTTCTTCATTAGAGACTCTGTCTCCAGTTTTATCATTTCCAGTTCTTCATTCATAAATTATGATTAAGTGGGTGCAAATCTAAAGAAAAGAATAATAGACAGGTAAGGAAACAAATTTGTGGCAAAAATATAACAAGCAGGAAGCAGGCTGAGCTTAGTTAATCAAGTTCCACCGTTTCAGGCGTGAGGGTAAGTATTTTGTGGGATGGGATGATCTTTTGCTCCCTGGATATTTTAGAAACACGAGGAAATTTCATCCGGTTTCTCCTGTAATAAACCAGGGCAATAAGACTAAATGCAATAGACATTAATATGCTAACTACGACGGTGGTACCAAGACCGCGAAGAAGAAACGCCAACACAATAAAAGCGATATTAGTACTCACACAAAGCAAGGTAACGTTACGATGACTAAAACCAAGATCAAGCAAAAAATGATGGACATGCGTGCGATCGGGACTAAAAGGTGAACGCCTGTCGAATATGCGCAGGCTAAAAACCCTTAGAGTATCAAACAAAGGAACCATCAGGATGGCAATTCCTAAAGCCGGAGCCGACTGCAAAGGGAGCGGCATTGCTTCATCACCCGCAATATTTATAAACTTTATCACCATAATGGAGTTAACCAGGCCGATCAATAAAGAGCCGGTGTCCCCCATAAAAATTTTGGCGGGTGAAAAATTATAGATCAAAAATCCAACAAGACTGCCTGCTAAAGAAAAAGCCATTACGGCGTATAATGTTTGACCTACATAAGTAAAGTACGATCCAAAAATAACAGCGGTTAATAAACCAAGGGTGCCTGCAAGGCCATCAACCCCATCTATCAGGTTGAAGGAATTTACAATGACTATTACGGTGAAGAGGGTTAATATAATTCCGGCAATGTGTGGTATTTCTCCAATTCCTAAAAAGCCATGCATGTTGGTAATTTGAATACCGCCGAATTTAATGATGATACCGGCAGCGCCTAACTGGCCTATGAATTTTTTGGCGGCAGATAATATGAGAATGTCGTCTTTAATGCCAAGAAAGAAGATAACGATGGCTGCTGCTGCAAAATATTGTAATTCCCTGAAGTCGGCTGTTGGAGTGCTAAGTAATGAAGCTAATATGAAACCTGCAAATATTCCTAATCCGCCCAACGTTGGTATAACCATTTTATGCACTTTGCGCTCATCCGGCTCATCGAACAATTTTTTTTCACGGGCTACCTGTATAATGATTGGTATTGAAAAAAAAGTAATCAAAAAAGCCAGCGCACCGCTAAAAATTATATTATCCATGCCAGACGTTTAAATGTGCTGAGTTTATCAAATGTAAACTCTTTTAGTTGAAAAAGGTACAAACTAAGGAACTTAGACACAACTTAATAAAAATCCGTTGCTTTTAAAAATTAATACTTGGATTTTTAGTTTACGGTAAGGCTTTTATTAAGTTTGATAATCCATGATAACGCTTAATTAGGGAACTTATTATTGTGGTCTGTATGATCCCTTATTTTACTTTGATATATATTCTATTTGAAGTAGGTTTGCACCGCTAAACAAAATAAATTATAAGTATGAGTGATTTAAAAGCAGTTGCAAGCCAGGTTCGCAGAGATATCGTCCGCATGGTACATGGTGTTCAAAGTGGCCACCCCGGCGGATCGTTAGGTTGTACGGATTATATGGCTGCTTTGTATTTTGAAGTAATGAAACATGATCCTGCCTTTAATATGGACGGAACGGGTGAAGATCTTTTCTTTTTGAGCAATGGCCATATTTCCCCGGTATTTTATAGTGTGCTGGCGAGAAGCGGTTACTTCCCAATCCAGGAACTCGCTACCTTTCGTAAGCTGAACAGCAGGCTGCAAGGGCACCCTGCTACTCACGAACATTTACCGGGAATAAGAATCGCAAGTGGATCATTGGGCCAGGGAATGAGTGTTGCCCTGGGCGCTGCTCTTGCAAAAAAGTTGAATAATGATGCCGGTATCATCTACTCGCTGCATGGTGATGGAGAATTGAATGAAGGACAAAACTGGGAAGCCATCATGTTTGCGGCGCACAAGAAGGTTGACAACCTCATCGCTGCCATAGACTGGAACGGACAGCAAATTGATGGCCCAACCCAAAAAGTGATGAACCTTGGCGACCTTTCAATTAAGTTCGAAGCATTTGGATGGGAAGTGCTTCATCTTGACAAAGGAAATGATACCGATGAAATAGTTAAGACATTGCAACATGCAAAAACATTTGTTGGAAAAGGAAAGCCGATTGTTATTATGTTGAAAACTGATATGGGTAAAGGGGTAGATTTTATGGAAGGCAGTCACGAGTGGCATGGCATAGCACCCAACGATGAACAACTACAAAAAGCATTAGCCCAGTTACCTGAAACGATGGGAGATTATTAATGCTGTAATAAACTGGTTATCTTATAAATTGAGAGGCTTCCAATCGGGAGCCTTTTTATCTTAATTCTATTAGTTGGCTTGCAGCCTTACGGGCAGGAAACCACGAAGCTAAGAATGCGATCAGTGCCACGGTAGAGGATACCAGTAAAAAATCGGTGGCTTGTAGCTTTACGGGGAAATAGTCAATCAGGAACGAACCTCCCGGCAATTTTATTAAATGAAATTTTACCTGGAGAAAACAGATCAGCAATGCCATTAATATCCCTGAAATTGCCCCTATACTTCCCAGTAATAGCCCTTCACTCAAAAATATCTTTAAGATCATACGTTTGTCTGCGCCCATGCTTTGCAACACACTGATATCTTTTTGTTTTTCCAATACAAGCATAGTAAGCGCACTGATCATGTTAAAAGCTGCAATTAGTAAAATAAGTGTAAGCACCGCATAAATAGCCCACTTTTCCAGCTTCATCGTATTATACAGGCTGGTGTTCTGCTGGTATTTTGTTTGTATAGTATAGTTGTTACCCAATAATTGCGATAGTTGCTTTTGGGTTTTAAGCATATCTGCCCTTGCCGCTAATTTGATTTCTGCTGCACTGTATTCGTTTGCTGCAAAACCCATTTGTTGTTTTACAAAGCCAATATTAGTGATCGCATATTTATTATCAAATTCCTGCTGGATGGTAAATATGCCGGTGGCAATTACATTTCCCTCACTTAGCGATTGCATTGGATCTGATACTGAAACCTTTCCTTTCTTGGGTAAAATAATGGTGAGTTTGGAAGAACCCAGGTTCCTGTCTACATATAAAGCGGTTGCATTTTGGATGCCGGCACCCACTATCAATCCTGGTTCGGTAGCACTACCAGTACTAAACTTTCCCTCTACGATCTTATCCGCAACGCCGGTTACGAGTTTGTAGTTTTCGTCTACACCTTTAAGGGTAACAAAAACGGTAGTTTCCATTTCTCCATTTTGTAAAATAGCCCTTTCCTCCACCGTCATCGAAATGGCGCTTACGCCTGCCTGTTGTTTGAGGGTGGTAAGTTGTGCAGGTGTCAGGATAAACGTTTTGCCTTTGGCAGGAATAATCTTGATATCGGTATAAAAAGAAGAGTATAGCGATTTTACAAGGTCTTCAAAACCATTAAAAACACTTAATACTAGGATTTGGCAGGCAGTGGCAAATGCGATAACGCCAACGGTTACCCAGGCAATAATGTTGATGGCATTAGCGCTTTTTTTGGCTTTGAAATATCTCCAGGCAAAAGTTAGATACAAGTAGGAAACATTAATTGTGTGAATATTTGATCCGTTGGGAATTAGCTGGACTGTGATTTATTGCTTTCATCATCTTTTTTGATCTTCTCAAAAAGTTCTTCCATTTTAAAAGCATAATCAAGGGAGTCATCTATATAAAACCTCAGTTCGGGTATGCTGCGAAGTTGGTGTCGGACCCGGGTGCCTAATTCTTTCCTGATCTCCTTATTCTTTTCTTCGAATTTCAGCAGAACGGCCTGTGTGTCGTTTATTTTAAACATGCTCAGGTAAACCCTTGCCTCGAAAAGATCGGGCGTGATTTTTACGGCTGATATGGACACCATGCCTCCATCGATCATCAATAAATTCATACGGCGAAGAATATCGTTCAGCTCTTCATTGATCAATCCTGCAACCTGTTTCTGTCTTTTAGTTTCTGTTGTCATATCTATTGCGCTTATGCGGCAAAATTACCTGTTTATTACGATATCGTCCCTGTATTCTGCTGTATAGCAAGGTTGTTCAATAAGGAGCGAGATATGGAGATGGTGAAATGATCTTTATGGGGCAGTCCCGGGTAGAGTAAGGTCGGCCACTATTGGGTAATGGTCGGAGTAAGGAGCAATGATGCGGTTGAATTGTTCCACTTTAAATTTTTTATCCGCCAGGATATAATCGATCCTTAAAGTAGGGGATAAGTACCTGAAAGTGCGGCCAATGCCATTTCCCTTTTTTAAAAATGCATCCTGTAAGTCATCCTTTATTTTAAAATAAGTGTAGGAATTTGGTACATCATTAAAGTCGCCGCAAACTATTGCCGGGTAGGGGCTTTCCCGGATTTTTTCATTTGCCAGGTCTGCTTCGGAACCACGGTAATGGTAGCCAACTTTTAGTTTGTTCACAACAGTACGTGACCCTTTTAAACGGCTTTCATCCGGGTTTTCTATCTTGCGCAAGGTGCTGTATTCCTGGCCTTCAAATCTCACGGATTGGAGATGAGTCGTGAAAACCCTTACCTTCTGCCCCTGAAAAAAAATGTCTGCAAAGATGAGGTGTTCTGCATAATCATTTTCTCCATAACTGAACTTTGCAGTGTCCGCAATTGGGTATTTTGAAAGTATTGCCACCCCTGTACTGTAATTGGTTTTTTTGATTGTGGTCCTCACAAAATAAGCGTATTGAAAACCCATATTCTGGAGAATCCTGACCATAGAATATCCCCTAGTTACTCCTGCACGGTCGTAAAATTCCTGTAAACATAAAACGTCAGGTTGCTGAGCCGCTATAAGAGTTGTCATTTGCTGGTCACAATTCGGCGCCGACCGTGATTTACTACTCTCACCCCATGCAGACAGGTTCCAGCTTAAAACCCGTAACGTTTCATCGTTTTTCGCGATGGTGAATTTTTTACTATGGAAACCAAAAATTACAGATATCTGCTTCCAACTCAATATCAATGCAATCAATGACAAGAACGCCCACTTCGACCGTGCTATTGACCAAAGGATCAAAAAGGCCAATACCCCAAAAAATAAAAAAGGAAAGACGAGACCGAGTAAAGCCACCATCCAATACTTACCGGTGGGTAAAAAGGGGATCAAACATACGAGCAGGTATAAAGCCACCAAAAAAATATTTACAACCCTTAGTAATGTACTTACCAGTTTTGCCATTGCCGCTTAATAAATTTTGAGTTTAAAACTGAAAAACTCCCGCCTTATTGTTTGATACACATTATAAATTATAAGAAATAATATTAAGACGAAAAGACGAAAATATTGAATAAAATTTAACCGGCTTGTTAAACAAATGTTTTTCAAAAGTAAATGATCAAAGCAGAAATTTAATAGGACCAGCCTGCAAATCGGCTACAAAAAGCAGGCTCTAAAATACCCGTTATCAAATTTCAAATTTTAAACGCTAACACTTACCTTTGCGGCCTGAAAACAGACCTGAATAAAAAAAATCATATTTATGGCCAATACCGGTAAAATTAAGTCAATCATTGGAGCAGTTGTAGACGTGCAATTTGATAGTGACAGCAAACTTCCTGAAATATTAAATGCATTAGAGCTGAAACGTGATAACGGTGATACACTAGTGCTGGAAGTGCAGCAACACCTGGGAGAAGACAGTGTACGCACAATTGCAATGGACGGAACTGAAGGTTTGGTACGTGGTACAGTGGTGATCGATACCGGTAAGCCAATCGCAATGCCAGTAGGCGAAGGGATTAAAGGCCGCTTATTCAACGTAACGGGTGACGCCATCGATGGTTTGCCGCAGGTGAGTAAAGTAGGAGGCCGTCCGATCCATGCAAAACCGCCGTTGTTTGAAGACCTTAGTACAGCAAATGAGATATTATATACCGGTATCAAAGTAATTGACCTTATCGAGCCTTATGCAAAAGGTGGAAAGATTGGTTTGTTTGGTGGCGCAGGCGTGGGCAAAACGGTTTTGATCCAGGAGTTGATCAACAATATCGCAAAAGCATATAGTGGTGTTTCCGTATTTGCCGGCGTGGGTGAACGCACCCGTGAAGGAAATGACCTGATGAGGGAAATGATCGAAGCGGGCATTATGAATTACGGCGACAAATTTAAACATAGCATGGAAGAAGGTGGATGGGATCTTAATTCCGTAGACATGGAAGGACTTAAAGAATCCAAAGCAACTTTCGTATTTGGACAAATGAATGAACCACCCGGTGCAAGGGCCCGTGTGGCACTAAGCGGACTAACGATCGCAGAATATTTCCGTGATGGCGATGGTAGCGGACAAGGTAAAGACATTTTATTTTTCGTAGATAATATATTCCGTTTCACCCAGGCTGGTTCTGAAGTATCAGCTTTGCTAGGCCGTATGCCAAGTGCCGTGGGTTACCAACCAACGCTGGCAACCGAAATGGGTTTGATGCAGGAAAGGATCACCTCTACAAAGAACGGTTCTATCACTTCCGTTCAAGCGGTCTACGTACCTGCGGATGATTTGACCGATCCGGCTCCCGCAACAACATTTGCCCACCTTGATGCGACTACGGTATTGAGTCGTAAGATCGCCGATCTTGGTATTTATCCTGCTGTGGATCCATTGGATTCTACTTCAAGAATTTTAACTCCATTGATCGTTGGCGACGAACATTACAATACTGCCAACAGGGTAAAATTAATTTTACAGCGCTATAAAGAACTACAGGATATCATCGCTATCCTCGGATTGGATGAATTAAGTGATGAAGATAAACTGACTGTATCAAGGGCACGTAAAGTACAGCGTTTCCTTAGCCAGCCATTCTTTGTGGCGGAGCAATTCACCGGTTTAAAGGGTGTGTTGGTGCCTATCGAAGATACCATTCGCGGATTTAATTCAATAATGGATGGGGAAGTAGATGAGTACCCTGAAGCAGCTTTTAACCTGGTAGGTACATTGGAAGACGCAATTGAAAAGGGCAAGAAATTGATGGCTGCGGCACATGCATAAAGTTGTCCCTGATCAGCATTTGAAATAAAAAGCGTTTTATTTTGTAAGATTATTTTTTTACAAACTTCGGTAGTTCTATTAAGCATTGTTGTGTCACTCACTTGTACGGCATATCAATTTGGAACTTTTATCAACAGAATGTAAAATCGTCATCCATCATAAAAGTGCAAATAATAATTAGTAACCAATAAATCAAGTTCCCCTTCAGGGGACAGGGGCATGACTTTAGAAATATTAACACCCGAAAAAAAATTATTCAGTGGCGAAGTGTACGGTGTACAATTGCCCGGTATAACTGGTTCGTTTGAAGTGCTGGATAAACATGCTCCCATGGTAAGCGCCCTAAAAGCGGGAAAGTTAAAAGTGCTTACTGATAAAACGAATACAGCCTCTTACAATATTCAAAGTGGTTTTGTGGAGATATTAAATAACAAAACAATTGTTTTAGTAGAAGGTGCAGAAGAAATATAGAAGACTTTATAAATAGATAGAAAAGCCCATATTTAAAGTATGGGTTTTTTTATGGGTAAAACGAAGAAATTAAAAAGTGAATGATGTCTTTTATTCAATCCATTTGCCGTTTCAATTGCAGGTAGGCCCAGGCGGTAAAGGGCAGCAGGATCAGCAATAAAAAAGAATACCACTGAGCAGTGATAAAGAAAACTGCCAGTGTTATCATTAATAAATAAACCGGGTAGCCGAGGAATAAAATGGCGACTATCAATGAATCGTAATGGCCAGTATCTGAATATTTTTGGACAAAACTTTTTACGGGCAAATAGAAGGGTGCATGCATTAACCAACCAGCGAGTGAGGGTAAAAAAAGCAATATTTTTTTTAAGGCCGGCTGGGGTATGAAAAATAGCTGAAACCATTTCTTTTTGTCGCTGGCATCTATTTCGTAAACCAAAGGCTCCAGTTGTTTTTGAAGAAGGCCATTAAAATGTTGAAGCGATCGTCCATATCCTTGCTCACCATCCAGATCGTTTTTTGTAATAAATTCTCCAAAGAACAAATGAACGTTCTTGCCAACTTTTCTGAAGGAATGATAGTTGACCGCCACGGGCAAAACTTTCAATGGAATACCATCTTCCCAACTGCTAATGGCCAGTCTTGCTGTGCCTTTCTTTAATGGGCGCAAATGCCATTCATTCACACATTTTCCTTCACTGAAAATTAATACGATTCCGTTTTGTTTAAATATCTCTTTGCACTGATCAAAAGTTTTATAATTCTCATCAAGGTTTTCCACGCCTTCGCTTACTCTGTAAACCGGCAGCATTTTTAAAGAGAAAATAATTTTAGCAATAAACCTGTTTTTAAATACATCACCTCTCGCCAAAGAATAAACCGGCTTGTCGAACAACGTACATAAAATGATAGCATCTAAAAACGAGTTGGGATGATTAACGGCTAATAAGAGCGGACCGTCTATTTTTAGTAATTCTTTTTTATTTAGGAGGAAATGCCGGCAGTAAAATTTGAACGCTATTCTCGCACTGATTTTTACGGATTCATAAAACATGTTTCAAGATAATAAAATAAAACACTACTCGTAAATTTTGCTTGTTATTGGAGGCATGATGGAAATCTATTTGTGAGAGAACATTTAAGCAACAACTCCGCCGCAACTGCTTCCGGATCCTGCCGCACATCCATAGCAATGCTGATTAACAACAATGGATCTTTTATTGAGCACGTCTAAATTGAATTGTGAAAGATGAACGGCTTCGGCGCAACTAACTTTCATATCCAGCATCTGGTTGAAATCGCAATCATATAAGAAGCCGTTCCATCCAACTGAAATGGTATTGCGGCACATCACTCCTTTTGCCGCCGCAGGATTAAAAGCCGCGGTCAGTTTCTCCATGTATTTTTCATAGTTGCCGCTATCAATCAAATATTCCAGGTAGCGGCTGATCGGCATATTGGTGATAGCATACAACTGGTTAAATGAAATACCAAAGTGCTTCATTAACTGTTCTTTAAAATCAGTTTCCAGGGCGCTTTGAGACGGTGGCAAAAATGCACCAGCCGGGTTATAAACAAGGTTCAATAATAGATCCGTTCCTGCCCTGCCGTACCCTTCTTCATTCAACATTTGAAGGGCTTTGATACTGTCAGCAAAAACACCTTCACCTCTTTGCCTGTCTGTACGATCAGCGGTATAAAAAGGCAGCGATGATACCACTTCTATTTTATGTTGCCTAAAATAAACAGGTAAGTCGCTAAATCGTTTATTAGCTAAAATTATAGTGAGGTTACACCGGACGATCACATGTTTGTCCAACTTTTTTATTTCATTTACAAACCAACGAAAGTTCGGATTTAATTCGGGAGCACCGCCTGTAAGATCAACAGTTTTTATAGATGAGTTTTTTAAAATGTCCAGGCAAAGCTGCATGGTCTCCCTTGTCATTATTTCTTTCCGGTCAGGGCCTGCATCTACATGGCAATGTTTGCAAACCTGGTTGCACATTTTACCAAGGTTGATTTGGAAGATTTCTATACCTGTTGGCAGTAAAGGATAAAGGCCAATACCCTCCAGTTTTTGCTGAAAGGGTATGAGTGAATATTCATTAACACTATTCCCATGTTCCAATATATCCAACTGGTGTGTGGTATCTGCTAAAGAATGGTGACGGGATTGTAAAGATTTCAAGCCGGTACCTTTTCGTTGCAGCGATGAAGGCTCAGATTCGTTGATTAATTTGTTTTCTTTAGTCATCCTATCTTCCATTTTACACGTAGCATTTTTTAGAGATCGCAAATAAATGTTTTCGATGGATACAAAACCTTACATCGAAATTTCTTTTACCTTATTCATCATCTGCACGCCATGCACCATTGATGCACCGCCACGAATAGCGGCCGCAACATGTACAGCCTCCATCATTTGCGCTTCGCTATAGCCTTTTTCAAAAGCGTCCGTGCTGTATGCATCAATGCAATAAGGGCATTGTACCGCATGTGCTACCGCAAGTGCAATCAACGATTTCTCTTTTGCACTCAAAGCACTGTCCTTAAATACTTCAGTGTACCATCCAAAGAATTTATCTCCCAGTTCTTTTTGAAATTCTCCAATGTTGCCAAACTTTGCGAGGTCTTCTGCTTTGTAATATTGATTCGTCATGAGGTTGTTTTATTTTTTATGATCAGTTAAAATATTTCGCCAGGGCTTTTAAATTTACCGAATGTTTGTGGCTGTCTGGGCGATTTGAATTTCATTAATATTCGTACAAGAGTCTATTTAAAAGTAAAGGGCCTTAAACTTATTTTAAATTAAGATTGCGGTAACAGATATTTTTAATGAAATTACGCAATTAATATAAGAAGCGTTTTCTGTCATTCACGTTAAAATATCTCTGAGCCTGTTAAAATATATTATGAACAAATTATTAAATGATCTGGAAGAAACAGTTGCTTTTCTCACTTCATCAGGCATTCATTCTCCAGTGGTTGGAGTAGTATTGGGTACCGGCCTTGGCGAACTGGTAAATCATATTAGCGTTGAAAAAACCATCCCTTATAATGAAATACCCCATTTCCCCGCGAGTACGGTTGAGTTTCATAAAGGAAATTTGATATGGGGAAAAATTGGAGATATCAAGGTGTTAGCAATGCAAGGCAGGTTTCATTACTACGAAGGCTATAGCATGCAGCAGATCACTTTCCCCATCCGGGTAATGAAGCTGCTTGGGGTGAAGCATTTATTATTGAGTAATGCCGCAGGTGGCATGAACCTGGCTTATAAAAAAGGCGACCTTGTTATTATAACTGATCATATCAATACACAAACAGAAAACCCTTTAAGAGGTCTTACTGATGAAGCCTTCGGCCCGAGGTTTCCTGATATGAGTGATCCTTACAGCAAACCTATAAGTGAGCTTTTGCGAAATGAAGCAATAAAGCTTGGAATAGCAATGCATGCGGGTGTATATGTAGCGGTAAATGGACCAAATCTCGAAACAAAAGCAGAATATAAACACCTGAAAGCTGCCGGCGCCGATATGGTTGGAATGAGCACCGTTCCTGAAGTGATTGTCGCTAACCAGGTTGGGTTGCCTTGCGCTGCGGTAAGTGTTATAACTGATGAATGTGATCCCGAAAATTTGCAGCCTGTTGATATTTCGGAAATAATTGCAGTGGCTGGAAAAGCAGATAAAAGGCTCAGTAATATTTTTGCTCAGGTGATCAGGCAATTAGATTAATCACAAAGCGAACAGGCCGTCAGTTTAATTGCGGATCTATGGGAAAATTGATCATCATTTCGTAATCGCCGCCTAAATGCTTGAGACTGTCTTTCCATATTTCCCCAGGTTCGGGATGAAAGATCAGTTTTCGTGTAGCCCCAACTGTCAGCCAGGTTTTTTCGGTGAGCTCCTCATTCAACTGCCCATTACTCCAGCCGCTATAGCCAATAAAAAACCGGATCTTCTCAGGGGCTATCACCTCAGATTTTAACAGTTGAGTTACCAGTTCAAAATCGCCACCCCAGTATACACCTTTTATCACCTCTTGTCCTCCTGGTATAAGTTCAGGATATTGATGAAGAAAATGAATGGTGTCCACCTGCACCGGCCCTCCATAATAAACCGGCAAGGGATGTCCGTCGAAACTGGTGATCAATTCATCTAATGTCTGGTTATATTTTTTATTCAGCACAAATCCAAAACTTCCCTCGGTTTGGTGTTCACAAATAAATACAACGGTCCGCATAAAATGAGGGTCTTTTAAAAATGGGTCTGCAATGAGTAATATGCCGGGCGCTGGTGTAATCATATTTCTAATCTAAAATAATTTATTATTTGTTGAACTGCTAATATTGTTCCTGTTTTTTTGGGAGAAATGCCCTAATAAAGCTTAGTTAAATTTCAACTTTCAATCCTTTGTTCTATTTTACAGCGCTTTACTAATTTACTTTTGCAGGAATGAAGAGAATTTTTCCCATTATTACAATACTGATATTATTTTCTTTACTTGGCATTATTTTTTTCCAATACCTCTGGATAAAAGGGTCGCTTGAAACGGAAGAACAAAAGTTTTATGAGCATGTTACAATGGCCACAACCCAGGCAGCTACAGATCTGATGGAAGAAAAAGGCAACCTGATGCCGATGATGAGAAAAAATGAATCCGTATTTCCAAGTGAAAAACTACAACTCGAAATTTTTAGGCCAACTATCACGCAAAAGTTCACGAGAGATGATATTCAGTCAATCATAAAGAAAGCATTCAATAAACACAATCTTCATAACATTCCTTTTGAGTTTGCAGTGAGCCCCACATCACTGATTGGCGATGATATCCAATCAGAAAACTTTTATAAGCTTTACGCCGATTCTGCAAATAACAAAATGCATGTAACTCCACTGGAGTCGCCGAGTGGTAGTCTATCCGAAGGCATATCACCACAGGAGCTTTTATGGATTACCGTTCCACATGCAAAAAAGCTCATTTGGCGCTCAATGACATGGTTTATTATTGGCGCGGTCGTATTTACTGTGATCATTATTACCGCATTTTTCCTAACCGTGAGGGCGCTGTTAAAACAGAAAAAACTGAGTGAGATAAAATCTGATTTTATCAATAACATGACACATGAGTTTAAAACTCCGCTTGCGACAATTTCCCTGGCAGTAGATGCACTAAAAAATGAAAAAGTGATCAATAACCCGGAGAAGATGAATTATTTTACCGGTATCATTAAGGAAGAGAACAAGCGGATGAATAAGCAGGTAGAAACAATCTTGCAGGCAGCTTTATTGGATAAACAGGAGGTCCAGCTCAATCTCAAAAAACTTCATGCACACGACTTGGTTAATAGCGCGCTAAGTAATATAAGCCTCCAGGTGGAGCAGGTTCAGGGGAAGCTCGAGGTAAATCTTGACGCAACCAATGACCTGGTATTAGCAGACGAGGTTCATTTTACAAATCTTGTCAGTAATCTGCTGGACAACGCTGTAAAGTATTCCAAAGAAAATCTAGTAATAAAACTCAGCACCAGCACCAGCGGAAATCAATTCAAAATAAAGATAGAAGACAACGGGATTGGTATGATTAAAGAAACCGTAACCCGCATCTTTGAAAAATTTTACCGGGCCCATACCGGCAATCTTCATAACGTAAAAGGCTTTGGACTTGGATTGAGTTATGTAAAAACAATGGTGGACGCTCATCACGGATCTATCAAAGCCGAAAGTGTTCCCGGAAGAGGCAGTACCTTTTTTCTTAGTTTTCCTTTGGCAAAAGTCTAATGCCGCGTTATAATTAACCCTCCTGGCTTATAAGTCTTCGCAAGAATCTCATTGCGAACGAACCTCCGGATAGTTATTAGCCGTAATTCACAGGTTTTCCACAGCAATTCACGACAAATTCACAGTCCGATTCGTTTAAACATCGTTAAAACACTACTCACACTGACCCAAAATGCTGTGGATAAAAATGTTTTATGCATTTTTGGCATAAAAGTGGGAAAAAGTGTTATTTTGTGGTAATAATTTTTTCTCTAAACAATTTTTCCCTGTAAATGATTGGTTTTCTTGGTGAATATGAGGTTACAATGGATGCTAAAGGACGCTTCCTTTTGCCTGCCGCTTTTAAAAAGCAGTTGGCAGCAGATACCTCGAACCAATTTGTGATCAACAGGGGAATAGAAACTTGTTTGAGCTTGTATCCGATGCAAAGTTGGGAACCTATTTTTTCCCAGGTAAGCAACCTCAATGAATTCGATCCTAAAGTAAGACAATTTCGTCGCTACTTTTTGAATGGAGCCACTAACCTGGAACTGGATAGCGCCGGAAGGTTATTGATACCAAAAACGCTGATAGATTATGCTGGTCTCGAAAAGGACATAGTGCTCGTTTCAGCGGTAGATAAAATTGAGATCTGGGATAAAATTAAATACACAAAGTTCTTTGAATCTTTTTCACCTGAATCTTACAGCGAGCTGGCAAATATGGTTATGGGCGGTAAGGGACTAAGTTGAAAAGTTAATGCACATGGCAAACTCTAAAAACATACCGGGTGAAAACTTGCCAGCCCGGCAAATCAACGACTACCATACGCCTGTTTTATTGAATGAAGCGCTGGAAGGACTCAGTATCAAACCGGAAGGTTTATATGTTGATTGCACGTTCGGCGGGGGTGGACATAGTAGGGCGCTCCTGCAGCAGTTGGATGAAAACGGAAGGCTGGTAGTGTTTGACCAGGATGAAGAAGCAAAGCAAAATTTACCCGATGATAGCAGGGTGATTTTTGTAGGGAAGAACTTCCGCCACCTGCAACGGTTCCTAAGGCTACACAAGATCACTGCTGTTGACGGAATACTGGCCGACCTGGGTGTATCAAGCCACCAGTTTGACGAAGCCGGCAGAGGTTTCTCCATTCGTTTCGATGCAGCTTTGGATATGCGGATGGATCAGCGGCAAAAAACAAATGCGGCTGATGTCCTTAATAATTTTAGTGAGTTGGAATTACATAAAATGTTGGAGAGATATGGAGAAGTAACAAATGCAAAAACATTGGCTAAAACTATCGTAACGCAAAGAGCCCTTGGCTCCCTTAAAACAATCAACGAATTCAAGCAGGCAGTTCACGAGGTGGTAAAAGGCAACCCTCAAAAGTATTTTGCCCAGGTGTTCCAGGCATTGCGAATTGAAGTAAATGATGAGTTAGGTGCATTGAAGGAATTGTTGCAGCAAACGCCATTATTGTTGAAACAGGGCGGGCGTGTTGCCATCATCACTTTTCATTCGCTGGAAGACAGGATCGTAAAGAATTTTTTTAAGACCGGCAGTTTTTCGGAGCAGGAAGTGGATGAAGTTTATGGAGGAAGACCTGAGAATCCTTTTAAGGTAATTACAAAAAAACCAATGCTGCCAACAACGACGGAAACAAAGAACAACCCAAGAGCAAGAAGCGCTAAGCTAAGAGTTGCAGAAAAAAAATAATAAAAAAATCAAATTGCTTTCATCCTTTGAAAGCAAATTATTTATAGGGAATGGTAGAAGATAAATACATACAAAAAGAGGAGCCGATAGCTCCGAAGATGGATTGGAAAAAATATTTTAGCCACAGGTGGGTGGTAAAGAATATTCCCTATTTCCTGTTCCTGGCTGTATTGGCTGTATTATACATTTATAATGGCCACCATGCTGATAAGCTTACCCGGAAGATAAGCGCTACTGAAAAACATATCAAGGAATTGGAGTACGAATATAAAACGCTGAAAAGCGAAGTGATCTTTAGAAGCAAGGCAAGTGAATTGGTAAAAGCGGTTGAGCCACTCGGGTTAAAGGAGCTAACATCATTGCCCGTATTGTTGGGAGATACTTTAAAGAAGGCTGAATAAAATAGTTAAGAGTTATTATACGGTTGATGTTATATGGGCTTGTTATTGGATCGTTGAAAACATCTGTCCTTCCACTAAAACGAATCGAAACACACAACAATCAATAAAACACATGAAGCCATCCGGAGCTTTATAAATGGAAATCAAAAAAGACATATTGTGGCGGGTGTATCTCTGTTTTTTAGGGATCATATTATTAGGGGTAATAGTATTGGGCAGGGCATTTTATATACAGCAGGCTGAAGGCGCCTACTGGAGGGATATGGGTGACAGCCTTCATTTAAAGTATGTGCCGCTTGGGGCAGAGCGGGGTACTATTTTTAGTGAAGATGGAAATATGCTCAGCACTTCCATTCCAATATTTGATGTGTATGTAGATTTTGGCGCCGATGGACTAAGAGAAAAAGGCGGCAGGCGTTTTAAGGATAATGTTGACTCGTTAAGTCTATGCCTCGCCAATCTTTTTGGTGATAAGAAAAGGGATGCTTATAAAAAAGAATTACAACTGGCCTATAAAAATAAGGATCGGTATTACGCTCTTAAAAAGAAGATCTCTTTTGTTGAATATGCGGAGTTGCGTGAATTTCCATTAGTAAGACAAGGAAGAAATAAAAGCGGTTTTATCATTGATCCCCGGGATAAAAGAATTAACCCTTACGTATTGCTGGCAAACAGAACCATTGGCTTGTCGAGGGATAATGCAAAATTAAATGT
>JBDSAP010000313.1:0-16135 GCA_039922055.1 Ferruginibacter sp. | reverse complement strand
ATAAGATATATGACAATGAGGAGATCCGGAATATGTTTACTGCCCTGGGGGTAAAAATTGGGACACCCGATGATCCAAAGGCGTTAGATATTTCCAAGCTTCGTTACCATAAGCTGATCATTATGACCGATGCCGATGTTGATGGAAGCCATATCGCTACTTTGATCTTAACGTTTATCTTCCGCTATATGAAAGAATTGGTAGAGCAGGGCTACGTCTATATTGCTCAGCCGCCGCTCTACCTGGTGAAAAAGGGTAAGGACCAGGATTATGCATGGACAGATGAAGAACGTAAAGCTCTTATAGCTTTATATGGGCAAGGAAAAGATGATAGCGTAACTACACAACGCTATAAAGGTTTAGGAGAAATGAATGCGGAACAATTATGGGAAACCACTATGAACCCGGCAACGCGTACCTTAAAACAGGTAACCTTACAAAGCGCTGCGGAAGCTGACCTGGTGTTTAGCATGTTAATGGGTGATGAAGTTCCACCAAGAAGGCATTTTATAGAAACTCATGCTAAATATGCCAAGATAGATGTATAAATAAAACTCTTTTAGTCCATTATTATAAAATTAGCTTCCCAATCAGGAGGCTAATTTATTTTTAAGGTACTGTGCCGCTGTATTAATGAAGAAATACATCATGACAAGTGAACTCTTAGCATGGTGCTGTGCTGCGGAATAACATTTGCCAGGATGATGAATCCTTTTATAAAATGTGGTTGATTGGAGCTTCGTCAAAAGTTTCTTCGCCAGACAAGTATAAGAGTACAGTAAAAAAATAATCCATGAACCCTAAGAATTTCTTTTCCATGATTTTTGATTTGGGGATGTGAATGCTGTTTATTTTTTGTTGTTAAAATGAACTTTCCAAAATAGCATTCAAAGGATATTATCTCTTAAGTAACAAAGATGCGAATTGCATCGCTTTTTAAATCACATAATTATGTGAAATGTATTGTATTGTTTTCGCTCACTTCTTACTGCCTGATCTGAGAACAAATCTATTTCGTTGTCATAATTTTTACAAGCTATATTGTGTGAGCTGCACAATTTGTCGGATGAATTGCAAAAAAAGATAACAATACGGTAAGCGCCTACTCATTTCCATGCCACCGTAGCATTGCTTCCCTCAGTAAATTTCGATTGATAGAATATTGAAGCCGGTTATTTGTTTCATTTTTGATCACCTCAAACAGGTGATATATAAAACTGAAGCTTAGGGAAAACGGATTTCAGTATAAGACCATTCACATTTCGAAAATGCTGCACTAGACTCTACCCCTGCCCAAAGCGAAATAAAAAGACCATAGATTTATTCACATCATCCTTACTATCCAACCTGTTGAAAGGACTATTTTTCTACCACTGCTGGCCTACAATTTCACCGGCATCAACTTTTGTGAAAGAATCATTACTAACATAAATAGGGCCAAAATTCTTTGCAGAAACACACCAGCAACTTTCATCAATTTCAGCAATATCGCCGGCCCATATAGTTTGTATTGGAAGAATGATTGCTGTTGCAACGTGGTTTACTGTTTTATCCGATGTAGAGGATTGATTAAGTTGAGCTTTTAGATTGCCTGTTCCTGGCAATAAAACCATCAAGATGATGCCTGTTAATCTTATCATTTGTTTCAAACTTTGTATTTATAATTGTTTTAATTTCTTGCACATATAAGAATTAAAAAAGCGACACATTTAAAATGTGCCGCCTTATTACCCTCAATCAAAACTCTGTGTACTATTTATTTTTTCAGATTTAATAAGTATCCTACTGTCATCCCAACTGACCTGTTCTTTACGCTTACTGTAGAAGATTTGTTGATGTCCCTGAAACCTCTTTGGTAATTCACGTTAGCGAAGAAACCGTTGTTGAATTCAATACCGGTTACCGCGTTTGCGCTTATATCCAGGCGGTTCCAATTTTTATCAGCCGAAAATAATTTGCTTGACTGACCGTTGTTGGCAAGTTTACCAGCAAAGCCGTAGCTCAATACCGAAAGGCATATCAACTTTATAAAGGATATTAACCGGCATCTCTACATAGTGCATGGTTAATTTGGCATCTGTTCCAAACGCTCCTGTGTACCTTGCACCTTTGCGGGTGTACTGCAATTGCGGCTGTAGGTAAAGGTGGCTTGTAAGCGGAATGTCTGCGACAACCCCTGCGTGAAACCCTTTGAACGCCTTATTGGATATTAACTTACTTCCTTTGAAATCGTTCCTGCTTTGGTTCGATAAATTTGCTCCAGCCTGGATACCTACCCTGATCTGCGCTTTTGTTGCGATTGAGAATATCATTACGATGCTTGATAATAAGAAGATCTTTTTCATAATTTAATTTTGTGTTTTTGTGTTTTTAATTGATTGTTGTTTTGTTTTAAATTGATTGTTTTGTTTGATTGATTTTTGTCTGTTTGATTTGTTGTTGTTTGATTGATTATTGTTTTTTTGATAGTTGTTTTGTTTTGAATAAATATGTGATTACTGGGACGCTGTGTTGCTTTTTGTTTTGATGTTGATTAATTGATTGATTGATTGATTTGCTTTGTTGTTTGAATGATTGTTTGATCGGCCGATCGGTTGTTGTTTGATTAAGATGATTGGTCAATTGTCAATGGTCAATGTCTGTTTGTCTTTTACGAATTGATTGTTTGCTTAATAATGTATCAAGTGCCCTGTTCCGGAAACATGTGAAGACACTTCAGGAAAACCCATGAAGTAGATAGAGCCTGATCCTTCCACTGTTGCATTCAAATGTTCGGTGGCTTTTACTTTGATGTTACCTGAACCCGATGTTTTAGCGGTAACAGTTTTTGCTGCAACATTGATCAGGTCAATGGTTCCGCTTCCGGAGGTTTTTAAATTTTCACTAAGTGCAAATCCACCTGCCACCGTTATGCTACCCGATGCATTGGTACTTGCTTCTATATTCCCCGTCACCACATCTTGTAGCTTAATGCTTCCTGATCCAGTGCTCTTTAGAAACAAGCTCGCAGGCTGAAAAGTGTTGATGCAATAAATACTTCCGGCGGTAGTTACTTCAAATTTGTTTACACTCGGCGCTGAAATATTGATCCTGATACTTGAGCTTGTGCGGTAATCATAATTACCATTGAATTTTATTACCAGCTTATTTCCTGATACATAAGTTTGCAGCATATCAAGAATGTTTTGCTGGGCTACTATTTCTACCTTCCTGGCTGTATCATTCTTATAAAATACATCACCAGCCATACCCAGCTCAATGGCATTAAAATCTAAAACTTGTCTTGCCTGCGTAATTGATGGGCCTTCTCCTGTTACATTTTTCTTACATGAAATGACGCTTATTGTTATCACGCTTAATAAGATCATTGTTGTTAACTTTTTCATTGTTGTTGTTTTGAATTTGATTGTTTTGCTTTTTGAAAATTTGTTTTTTGTTTTTGTTGATTGATTGCTTTCTGAGGACAAAACTATCACGAACTGCGAGGGCGTTTATTCCATATTATACCAACATGCTTAACTTTTCTACCAAATAAAAAATTGATTCTATTTTAGTGTTTATCCTGCCTAAATGATGACTGCAAAGGCAATTACCGGTTTGGTATAACAAAAAGGGCATTTCGTATAAACACTGACAGATGCATTATTGAATGGGTAAATTTGTATGATGAACACAGCACACAATTTTTCTGCGACAACAACCATCAATCCGTTGTTGAATTTTATTACAGGTCGTAAATACCGCTGGCTGCGGCACTTACTTTTTATAGTCATTGGTCTTCTACTTTCCTTTAAAGGAGATATTGGCATGTCAAATGATATGCGTACTCCTGCAATAATGAAGGCTGTGATAATTGCAGATACGATTTCCTTTGTTTTTATAATGTCAATGCTATACCTGATGATGTGGGTACTGATACCAAAATTGTTGTTTCGTTCAAAATACTTTTTGTTCTTCCTCTCCTTTTTTCTAATGGATGCGTTGATCTTTCTTGCAGTGTGGCTGATCGATTTGCTTTTGCTAAGGCCCGTGGACCCGGGTAATGGAAGCATGAATATGCAGCATATCGAATTTTCCTTTCTTCACTTTATCGAGCTCTCACTTGTGAGTGCAGTATTACTTGGTTCGGTGGTAGGTTTTTCTGTTTTTAAAAAATGGATAACGGATGTGCAGCGGATGAATGAGCTGCAGCAAATGAATCTAAAATCGGAATTGGAACAATTGAAGAGCCAGGTGAATCCACATTTTTTATTCAACACCCTTAACAATGTAATAGTGCTTATACAAACAGATCCTCCAAAGGCATCGCAGGTATTGCTGGGTCTTTCTGACCTGCTGCGTTATCAATTATACGATAGTACTAAAGAAAAAATATCATTGAGCAAAGACATTGCTTTTATAGATAACCTACTCACGCTTGAAAAGATCCGTAAAGATGATTTTGTTTTTGATATACATACAGAGGGCAATAAAAATGGCATCATGCTGCCTCCATTCCTCTTTATACCGTTTGTTGAGAACGGCATCAAGCACGGCGCATCTTCTGTTGGTCATTCATATCTTAAATTGAATTTCAGGATCACTGCTACACATATATATTTCTATTGCGAAAATTCAAAACCTGCTATCAAACAAAGCCTTGTTGGCGGCCTCGGCTTAAAGAACATTGTACGCCGGCTTGAATTATTATATCCCGGCAATTATAAGCTGGACATAAAAGATGAGACTGCTAAATATATTATATACCTTACTATTCCATTATGACTTGTATAATTGTAGATGACGAACCACTTGCCCGCCAGGGAATGGAGATGAGCATTGCGAACATTTCTTCGCTTCAGCTATTGGGATCATTCAGCAACGCACTTGCCGCAAATGATTTTATTCGCAAAGAGCGTGTTGACCTGATGTTTCTCGATATTAACATGCCCGAGCTAAGCGGGCTTGATTTTTTGAAATCCCTCCGTGATGCACCGATGGTAATATTTACGACTGCCTATCCTCAATACGCATTGGAAAGTTATGAGCTGGATGCAATAGATTACCTGGTGAAGCCAATCCGTATTGAACGTTTTTTAAAAGCAGTAAATAAAGCAGAGAATCACCTCAAATTATTGCAGCAGGATAATAACAACCAGGTAGAAAATATTGCCGAAGACTTCGTGTTTATAAAAGCAGATCGCAAATACTTCAAGATCTATTTTAAAGAGATATTGTATATAGAAGGGCTGAAAGATTATGTGATCATTTATACAGCCGATAATAAGATCATCACTTCTATGAATGTAAAAACAATTGGTGCACAATTACCCGAAACCATCTTTGCAAGAGTGAGTAAATCCTATATTGTAAACATCATGCACATTACTTCTTTTGATAATGAGCTCATCTATATACAGAACAATGAAATACCGTTGGGGCAAGGATTTAAAGATGATTTTCTTAAGCAGTATATTGAAAGAAAAATAGTGAAGCGCTAACAACGCAGCCATTGTTTGCCCTCTGAGAACAGAGTATAGTTCATTATTTTTGACAAGGTGAGTTTATAGACCCCATCATCTGTTCCAACACTTCTATCACACCATCTTCATTGTTGTTTTTTGCAGAAAACCTGGCGGCTTCTTTTATGTCAGCGTGTGCATTTTCCATGGCGAAACTATAAGTAGCCGCCTTCATCATTTCAAGGTCGTTGAGGTAATCTCCAAATACCATTGTTTCATCCTGGGTAATATTGTATTTTCTTTGCAACACTTCGATGGCCCTTCCCTTATTTGCCAGCTTATGAGAGATATCCAGCCAAACGCTGCCCGATATTTTCACCTGCAGGTGATCTACTTCTTGCTTAAAATGATTATAGCTATTTTTTTCAGCACCGCCGAAATCGCAAAGAGCGATCTTTAAAAACTCATCACCTGTTACCTTCAGTAGTTCTGGTACTATCACGTATTCATCGTAGTACATTTCTACGTTCTTTATAAATTCGGCATCGTCATCTTCCACATAGGCTTTCTTCTTTCCACACAAGATTGGATACACGCCGGGTATTTGTTTTGCCTTTGCCAATTGCTCCATGGTTATTTCATGTGTCATCGCCTGTACTAATAGTTCTTCTCCTTTATACACAACATAGCTTCCGTTCTCCGCGATGAATATAACCTGATCCTCTATGGCTTTAAACACGTTTACCAAGTTGTAATACTGCCGGCCACTTGCCGCTGCAAACAATAATCCTTTGGATCGCATTTCATTAAAAAGAGGATAAAATTTAGGGCTTAGTTCATGCTTAGAATTCAACAACGTGCCATCCATATCTGCTGCTACCAGTTTAATACCAGAAAGATTCATAGTGATTTTATAATGTTTTTATTGATAAAGGATAAATATCACAATAAAACTTTGGGAAAGGGCAAGGGTTAATAAAAAAGAACAGGTTTTCTCTTCAAAGAAGGGTAATAATTTACAAATGATCTCTATAACTTTTAAGGATATAGAGGATGCATTGTTGGCATACTTGTTTTTTACAATTCGTCCAAAATCCCGTATGTGATTCCTTGCCGGTTAAAATAATCTTTCAGTATTGCAAATTTTTGATCACAAGAAATTCCATTATCAACTTTTTTAGAGCTTTCTCTTGTTCGACGACATTCAAAGCATATTTCAATAAACTTAGCGTAGCAACGTTTGCTTCTTATTTCTCCCTCTAACAAAGCCTAAGCTTAAGTTTTCTCTGGCTGTGTTTGGCTTTTGCCGACGGATAAATTTCTGAAATAATATACCCGATTGTTACAAATAATGAAAAAGTGAATTGCCGTGTTTGTGTCATTAAAAAATCAGCCCAAATAGAATATAAAAGTTTGCAATATTTTTATACCATGTTAGTGATAGTGACTTATCACTAACGGCTTCTTGTTGCTTTTGCTTTATCGTTAAAGTCCAAACATAAGTTTAACCAATATTCAAAATCCTTCCTTGCTTTATACCCTTATTCGCTCACATAACAATATAAATTATTATTTCAAATTTGTCATAAAGGTCAAGGTGTCAAAGTAAAGTGTCAGCGATTGCAACTTTCCATTTCTTACTGTCCAGAATTCGGCAACATTACCATTTATTTTGTGCCCGTTCGGAAACTGAAAATCATAGTTTCCGATAACACTTGCTTTATCACCTTCTACTATCATTTGTTTTACGCTCATCGCTTCAAAGCGTTGCGAAAATCTTTTTATGATTTCAATATAGGCTTGTTTTCCAATTACTGGTTGGGTGTTATTCATATCACCACCAACATATTCAAAGTCGTCAGCGATTACACTTTCCCAATTAGCTTTTTCTGCAAAGCCTTTGTAGTAAATTTCAAGAAGTTGTCTTGTTGTTTGTTGATTGTCCATTTTATTAAATTTTTGTAGTTACTTTGTTGTTGCAAAATGCAAGTGCAAATATAAAAAAGGTATTGCAAAACGCAACAACTTTATTTTATGGATAAAAAAAGATCAGATTGCCCAATAAGTTGCTCCCTTGATGTTTTCGGCGACAAATGGTCACTCTTAATAATTAGAGATGTGATGTTGAGAGGTAAGTCATCGTACAGTGAATTTTTGACTTCCGAAGAAAAGATTGCTTCAAATATTCTTGTAAACCGTTTAAGCATACTTGAGGCGGAAAATATTTTAGTAAAAGAAGTTTCACCTGCCAACAAATCAAAATTCGTTTATAGCCTTACTCAAAAAGGCGCCGATTTACTACCAATTGTAATTGAAATAATGGATTGGGGTGCCAAATACAATGCCAACAGTCCGCGTAAAGAAATTGGTAAAAAGATTAAAAGAGACAAGGCTGCTGTCATCAAAGAATTAAGCCAATCGTTAAAGGCAAGAGTCAAATATTGAGTGTGATTGAACGATGCCGTCATGGCATTCCAACTACACCATTGTTGGTATGCAGGATAGCCTGTGTTTGGCGTACTAAAAGTAAAATTATAATTCCCAATCGTTGGTAAGCGGGCTTCATACCCGCACATCATACCAACAACCGCATAGCCCGCTTCACATTAAGAAATGCCGCAGCAACCACTTCACGCAATCAATTGGGCAGATGATTTAGAAAAATTCAATAGATGCTGCATCGTTAATTTACCCACGATACTGGAATAGAAATGAAATCTCTTTCGTGCATAGTTATATTTGAATCCAGGTTTATTGTCAGCAGGATCGGCTTTGCAATACCCGGCATGATCGCCAGCGGAAACCACATTATACTCCGGCAACAATTCCATGATCTCTACGGAGTCAAACCCATCTTTAAAGCGCAGTTCATCATGGCGAATGTAATGGAAAGATTCAGGGCAGGATAACGTATTCATAAATTCCCTCGATGCTAAAATAATACCTTCCTTTGCTCTTGCGGCAATGCGTGCACTAATATTGAAAGTAGTGCCAAAAAAATGGTTACGCTGCACCTGCACTTCGCCATAATGCAGACCGGCATGAACCGGTAACAAATTTTTTTCGTTGGCGACTTTTTTATACAGCTTCATCAATGTCTTTGCAATGTCATCTGTGTCTGTCGAAACAATTACCAACTGGTCTTTCTTTCCATCAAGTATATAACTTTTCCCTGCAAGCGATTGATACACCAGCCTAATATATCTTTCACGCAGGTATGCCGCCGGGGTACTACTGATGTTGTTATACCCCGAAAGGTCAGTGATCAATATGGCAATCTTATTCATACAAACGGTAATTTAAAATTGTTGCTTAAAATGAGATCGTAAAACAGTTAGCACCCGGATAAGGTGCGGTTGTGAAATTCTCCTGGTGGTTAAATCATTTTCACAAAAGAAAAGATGAATGCATTTAACCTCAGCATTATTATCTTAGTATTAGCTGAGATTCTAATGCGCTATAAAGATATTCATGCGCATGTGTATGCAAATGAATGTTGAGTGGTTAACCAATGAATTGATGTGGATGGCAGGTTTTGGACAACGCTTTTTTTATCCGTTAAATCTCAGGCGTACTGCTTAAATGCAGGCAGTCGTATACCATTTGTACCGTATGCCTGTCTTCAGCCAGAATAAATAATTTATCATTTTCCTGTAACTGCGTAGCGCCCACAGGAATGATGTATTTATTGTCCCGTTTTATCGTCATGATCTGCGCTGCTTTTGGGAAACCAAGCTGCACCACCATCCTGCCTATTGCCGGGTTACCTTGTTCAATCTCCACCTGCACCTTCTCTTTCTTTGCAATCTCTGCGATCTCCAGTTCGGTACGCCTTTTTGTTTTTGATGGAACATCAAGATGCAGCAATTTTGCCACATACGCCAGTGTGGTACCCTGCAACAACACAGATGTTACCGAAATAAAGAACACCAGGTTAAAGATCAATTCAGCCTTTTCGATACCGGCGATCAATGGATACGTTGCAAATACGATCGGTACCCCGCCTCTCAATCCTACCCACGATAAAAATATTTTGCTCCTCACATTTGATTTAAAAAAAGCAAGACTTATAAACACAGCGATTGGTCGTGCAACCAAAATTAAAAAGACAGATATCAATAACCCCATTCCAATGATCGGGACAATTTTAGATGGAAAAACAAGTAATCCTAATGTAAGAAAAAGAATGATCTGCATCAGCCATGCCTGCCCATCATAAAATTGCATCAGGCTGCGCTTATGAATGAAGTTGCTGTTGCCAAGAATAATTGCGCAGATATAAATTGCGAGAAAACCATTGCCTTCCAGAAAATGCGTCAACGAATAAGTGAGCATTGCCAGTGCCAGCGTAAGCACGGGATACAGGCCCTCTGTTTCCATTTTAATATTATTGATGAGCCACACACTACTGCGGCCCATTATATAACCAAGCGCTCCACCAATAATAAATTCTTTTAAAAAACTAATCGCAAGATGAGCCGCATCAAAATGGCCTTTGCTAACAATTGCCGTCAATGAAATGGTCAAAAAATAAGCCATTGGGTCATTGCTCCCACTCTCCAGTTCAAGCACAGGGCGCAGGTATCCTTTTAATCCAATTCCTTTATTTCGCAAAATAGAAAATACTGCTGCCGCATCGGTCGCTGAAACAATGGCGCCGAGCAATACACCTTCAACCAAAGTAAAATTAAAAACAAGGTGAACAAATATCCCAACAGAAAAGGCGGTGAGCAGCACACCCAGGGTAGATAAAGCGATGCCCCGCCAAAGCACGGGTTGAATCACCTTCCAGTTGGTATCAAGTCCGCCCGAGAAAAGTATAAAGTTTAGTGCAACAACTCCTATAAGCTGGGTTACCTGTGTATTGTCGAAACGAATTCCGCCGATACCTTCAGAGCCAGCCGCTATCCCCACAACCAGGAAGAATATAAGTGTGGGCACTCCAAGCTTGCTGGTTGTTTTACCCGCAATAATACTCACCAACAACAATAAAGAGCCAATCAATAAAATGTTATCCGCTTCAATGACCATACAATTTGTTTTTCATGATACCCCATACTGGCAAATGTTTTCACCGGCAAACAATCATCTATCGAATATTGCTAATTTACCTTAAAAAAGGAGAAAGGTTAACTCTTATTTTGAAGTGCCGGAATTGTTCAAACCATTTACTTTTTTCCAATTGCCAATGGCGCTTCCAAACCTTAGTAGACAATCAGTTAAAATTTCTGCGACCTTATTACCTAATTCGTGAAGCCCTCTCACTATTAGATGAAGATTTAACTCGTTCTATTCTATCTTCATTTTATCGGCTAAAAAACAAAACTTACTTAAGAGTTTTTTGTCCAAACATTTGTTTTCCATTGGATCATTGTACTAATGAACACAATTTATTGTTGTTGGAAATCAACGATTTGCAAATGTTCATTTCCATTGGTTTAACGGCACGCCGTTGGGGAGTCTTGCATCGCACTCTTGTACTGTTGAAGCTTTGGGCAACAAGTAAACTCCCAGCCCTAAGTAACCGACATTGAGTTATAAGATAATAAGGTCGCATTCTAAACAGAATCTTTTTTCTACTAAGGTTTGAAGAAAACAATTTAAAAAATAAAATTCTTTGCTGCGATGTTACTAAAAGCAAATAATTTTTCCAGCATCTCAAAATAAGAATTAGCCCATTTTAAGATAACATGATTTATTATCTTTTAAGAAATCAAAAAGGCCGTCAGAGACAGCCTTTTTGAAAAATAACGAACTAAAATTCCTTTGTTAGAAAGGAGGATCCTGGGGGGTGTTGGGGTTATTATCTTTTTCGCGGAATGGATAAGGGAAAAAATTACGCTTGCGTTCGGTAAGCGGCCGGTTAAATCTTCTCATGTCTTCCAGCTTTAGGCCGCTCATAAATAGTTCTATACAACGATTACGGTATATCTCTGTCAGCAACGAAGCCGCATCCACCGGGCCTGTGTATCCTGCTGCAATATCTGCACCTACACCAAACGGATCTGCCGAAGGCGTTTGTTTTAAAATTGCATCAATGATATTTTTTGCTGCCGCAAGATCAGGCGTTGCCTGGCGTACATAACATTCTGCTTTTATAAGGTTTATTTCGTCCGTCAGATAAACGGGGACCGATGTGGTGGTTGCATTCCAAAAACCGTTAAATCTATACCTTGGCAAAATAGTAGTATTGATAGTGGTATAAAACGGGATTCTTTTATCAGTCAGATCAGGCTGCAAAGCCACAGGTAAGCCCAGCGTTGAATCAATAGGCTGGTAAATATTATTAGTTGATGTTACTGACTGGAAAATTGTATTGGGATTTGTTGCTTCAAAATTGAAGGTGCTCTTTACCGAAAGGTCAACGGCATTTGCAGCGGTGAGAGCGGCCGCATAATTGCCGGCGAATAAAGAATATCTTGCTTTCAGCGCATACAATGTATTGACCACATTAATACCCGTAGGACTGATATCACTTAAAAATGAAGCACTAATCGCTGTAGAATTGATAGTGGTAAGCGCATTATCTATCACCGTAATCGCCCGGTTAAACCCCTGTAACCGGTCGGAGAAAGATACATTCAGACCAATCGTGTCAGGCACTTTATCCCAACTTTGGCTAAGTGCTCCCAGCGCCAGAGCCTTCCATATAATAGTATACCCAATCAGTCCGCTGGCATAACCTTTATCGCTTAATTGGGTTGCCCTGTCTATTACATTGTTTGCCTCGTAAATGATCTTATTAGAGGTCGTCCATAAGTTACCCAACACAGCATTGGTGCCATCCACGGTAGGGCCGCCAGTGCTTAATTGCAGTTCGGGAATGTTACCTGTATTGCGCAACACAACTTCGTTGGTAGAAAAACCGACTGACGTATTCAGGTTGTAAAGGTCACTGGTAAGCCCTAAAGTATAAGTGCGTTGCAAACCGATAGCCGTGCCGGTAAGTCCTTTGGGAGAATTAAGCACCTGGTCTTGCGTGGCCGCATTGGGATTGTCAAAATTCTTTTTACAACTTGTTATGTACCCCATTGAAACAATGAGTAGCATTAAATATATAAATGATTTATTCTTTTTCATGTAAGGAGTTTTTCGGTTTTAAAATTTTGCCTGAATACCAAATGAGAATGTTCTTGGAATGGGAACTGAGCCGAAATCAATTCCTCTTAAGATTGTGCTTTGTCCTGCGGCGTTCAACTCAGGATCATATCCTTTATAATTATCCCAGCTTATTAAATTTCTTCCGCTTACACTCACAGAGATATCACTAAAGCCTTTCAATTTTCCAAAAGAATAACTAAGTGAAACTTCCCGCAGTTTTACAAAAGATCCGTCATCTATGCGCCACTCTTCAACAGCATATACACCCGACACATATCCTCTTGGTAATTGTCCCCGCTGTTCCTGTTCAGCAACTTTGCCATTACCAACGCCCTGCCTTGTTCTGAAGTCTGCGTTAAAAACATCAACTCCCTGCGTGGCATCAAATTGCACCCTTAATGCTAATTTTTTATACGCTAGTTCATTTACCAAAGACGCAGTATAATCAGGATTGGGATCGCCGATCACCTTACGCAGTGGCGTGCCAGCCGGCAAACCGTTTGCACCCCTGGCAGTTGTGTAGGATAAGGCGCTCTGTTGCGTGCCGCGTTCTGTTTGCGGAATTCCGGATGGATCTTTTAACAATGTACCATTGCTTGTTGCGAAGAAGGTGCCATAAAAAATACCAATGGGCAAGCCTTCAATAATAGCTACGGGAGCACCCCCGTTTGTGCTTAATAAGGTAAGCGCCTGGCCAATACTTACAGCCTTATTTTTATTATGATTAAAAATTCCTGTGACATCCCATCTAAAATTGCGGTTCATTACAGGGCTACCTGTCAGCACCAGTTCAAACCCCTTGTTTTCAAGTGAACCGAAATTATCTTTCAGGCTCGAAAAGCCGTTGGTAGGCGCTATTTGTCGATCAATTAAAAGATCGTTTACTTTTTTATTATAAACGTTAACCGTTAGTCCTAAGCGGCTTTTGAAGAAAGAAAGATCAGCACCAAACTCCAGTTCCTCTTGTCTTTCTGGCTTTACATTTTCGTTTGCCAAAACTGATCTTGAATTAAGTGCGGTTCTTCCTAAAAAAGAAGATGAAGTATAAGTATTGAAACGATCGTATGCACCAATACCGGTAAGGTTTCCGCTTTGGCCGTAGGCTACCCTTAGTTTAAAAAGATTCATCCATTTAGAGATGCCGTTATTGTTCCAGAATTCGGTTCCTGAGATAACGTAGCTGCCGCTTGCTTTTGCATATACCTGGCTTCTTTGATTTTCGCCAAACACAGAAGAGCCATCCACCCGTACTGCGCCGGTTACAAATAAATTATTGCGGTATTTAAAATTTTGCTGAAGAAAAACTCCTGATACTGAAATCTCACTCCTGTCGTCAGCTCCGGGTATAACGGTGCTTGCTCCTGAAACAGATTTTACAAACGGAGCAAGCCCACGGCCCTGGTTCAGGATATAATTGTTTTTTTCATACTGTTGTGAGAAACCCACCTGCGTGGTAGAACCAATATCCTTGGTAATATCAAAAACATAAGTGGCATTTACATCATGATTGATTTGGAAGAAACTGCTTGTGGCTGCACTTGCATAACCATTCTGTGCAGCATCCAGTGTGGCGCCGCCGCCATAAAAACCAGTGCTTACGTTATAGGCAAAAGGCGGAATATAAGTAGTGCCGTTTTGAGAATAGTTATCAATCCCCATTGTGTAGTCAATGGTGAAGCCTTTGAACGGTTTTAATTTTAAGCCGATGTTGGATAGGATGCGGTTTGTTGTTTGGCGCTGCTTAATATCTTCAATGACTGATATAGGATTTACGCGGCCCCGCTCGCCTACTGCCTGCAGGTTGCCAAGAGCATCTCTTGTGGTAAGGTCATGAAAGTTGCCGATGATCGTTACCGAATTCATTGGAGAGAAAAAGGAGTTACCATCCGGTTTTTCGTTCGCTGCACTGTTTACATAATTCAGCCCGATATTAAAGCTTGCCCAGTCATTGATGGTTTGGTCGATATTGCTCCGAAAACTAAAACGCTGAAAATCGGTATTCTTTATGATCCCTTCATTAAAAAAATATGAACCAGATACATAATATTTTGTCTTTTCATTTCCGCCACTTACCGAAATATTATTATCTGTACCAATGCCTGTTTGAAAAATATTGTCCTGGTAATCGTATCTCTTTACGGGAGTTGTATTTGTAAGTGCTGGAGTAATCACATCCTGGGTTTGCGCACCCGGTCCATCGGTAGGGCCGCCAAATTTTGTTGGTGATTGATTTACTTCCAATCTTTTTCTTAAGCTATTGGCCATGACCGACGTAGAAAAATTAATCACTGGCGCACCGGACCTGCCCCTTTTAGTAAATATCTGCACTACTCCTGCATTTGCACGGCTACCATAAATCGCGGCGGCAGCGGCGCCATTCAATACTTCTATCCTCTCAATATCCGCGGGGTTAATATCAACCAGCCTGTTTTGACCAATATTTCCCACAAAATTATTTCCATCATAGTTGCCCGAAGTATTAGTTACCCTGTTAGTGCTGTTATTAACAATGATACCATCCACAATGTATAATGGATCTGATGCGGACAATACCGAACTAATGCCTCGTAGACGAACGCTCATTCCTCCCGCCGGATCACCAGAATTTTGTGTGATCTGTGCTCCTGCTGTTTTTCCTTGTAATGCCGCTAACACATTTCCTGTAGCGCCTTTGGTAAGATCCTCCGCTTTTACACTACTCACATAGCTTCCTAATTGTCTTCGTGTGGTGCCCGCAGATGTACCGGTTACAATCACTTCGTCAAGGTTAGATACTTGTTCACTTAGGTCAATGTCAACATTGTAAGAGGAAGCCGATCCTACAGTAAGCGGCGCTTCTTTTTGCTGAAAGCCTACGCCGGAGAACACCAGTGTATAGTTACCGGCCTGTATAGGTGCGGTTAGTTTATAAGCGCCATTGCTGCTGCTTTGTGCGCCATACCTCGTATTTTTTATAGTTACAGAAATACCCGGAAGGCCATTGCCAGCCGATTGATCGCCATTGGTTCGGGTAACCGTACCCGAAATTGTAACCTGCGCAAAAGTAAATGCCGCTGTACAATTAAGCGCAAGCAACAAAAAAAGGCGTCGAAAACTTTTGGGAAAACAGAATTCTTTTATTTCCATAAATGCAGTTTTTTATTAGTGAAGGTTTATAATAGTGTTAGTCCTTTAGCTACATAAGGTTTTAAAAAATCGTCGCCAGGATCGAGTTCGGTAATGAGCATATTGATCTCTTCAATTTTGCAAACCGTCATCCTTTGAACCGTATTTAATTTCTTTGAAATAGATAAGGAGATCACTTTGTCAGCGCTGCTGATCATTGCCCGTTTTACCTCTATTACTTCCAGGTCAAGGTCGGTGATACCCTTTTCCGCATCAATACTGTTGGTGCCTAAAAAACACAGATCGCACCTTATTTCGCTCAATCTTTTCACCACCTCAGCCCCTACTGACATCTGCGCATTTTTTAATAATTTATTGCCAATAAAAATTACCTCGGCATTTGGATGATCCATTAGTTCCAATGCTGTTGGTATGCTAACGGTAAAGAATGTTGCGTTCAACTCTGGCGGGAGCGATTTTACCAACTC
>JBDSAP010000312.1:0-11444 GCA_039922055.1 Ferruginibacter sp. | reverse complement strand
CATGGAGGAAGACTTGCCGTAGCGGGTCTCGCATTGGGCGGCTCTGTAACAATCGGAGGTGTCTTACTTGCAGGTGCAGGATTAATCGGTGCAAAAAAATACTGCAACAGTCTTGTTGCCAACACTTCGGCAGCCCTTAAATAACCCTTCTAAAAACACGCTCATGCATCTTAACGATCACATCCAGGTAAGAGGCTGTATCACCCAGGAAAAATACATCAAGGGCAGATCAGTGGCAGAAGTAGAACGCATACTCGGCTTTAAGACTGGCCGGCTTAAGACCGGTTATGTAATTGCTGCGTTGGAACAAATTCCCAATAATGATGATTTTGATTTGCTAGGTTACTCACAGGTGGCAGGTCACCATTTCGGTCCCGAGGCCACAAAAGGTCTTGATGTAATCAAACTTAAGAACATGGTGCGTCAAAATGTTTTTACCATGGCAGGTGTTGACCGGCTGGTGAAAGTTATTCCCAATACACCACACCAGGGTTATATGAGCAATGATGAGCAATACCCGCCGGGTCAGGGCGTGCCTCAATGGAAATTGGTGAAACCTATCTATGCAAAAGTAATTGCCGTTATACCTGCGGTTTAATATTTGTTTAGCCGAAATGCATAATTTGCATTGTTCATCTATTTTACCATGTCACTTGAAAATTTTACCAAAGTACTTAGCTGGAGCAACTTCCCCAATCCGCTACCTCCAGGCAGGCCGGAAGAAGCCACTATCAGTGTCACCTGGCGGCTGGATGCCGACCAATTTGAAAGACGTGGTAATGCCATCATGATCGGACCTTATTCTGTAGTGATCGAAACTGTAGCGGCTAAATGTGCCGTTGTGAAAGCGATCGCAAACGGCGATAAAGCCGTTTCTGATGGCTTATTAAAACACGAACAGGGACACTACGATATCATCGCTCTGGGTGCAAGAGAGTTCTATAAAAAGCTGTCCTCACTCTCTGGAGCAACCGAGGACGAACTGAATGGGAAATGGAAAAAAATGGATGCCGAATTATCCCAGAAGGCAGACATTGTAGATGCCCGCTATGATGTCGCCACCAACCATGGAAAAAATGCGGCGGTACAAAGAGTATGGAATTTAAAGATTGAGGCCGCTAAAAATAATCCAAATGGTACTGTCATCGATCTACCCTGATCAATTCGTGCTTTACAAATAAGTACTCAATCCGAGCGTTGAGTTATAATCATTTTCTTTATCCGCCAACCTCGTGGTTTTATCAAGATCATACAGCTCAAAATCCACCGAAACTTCCAAATGAGCGGGCAAAAGATAATCACATAATAATTCAAGAATTTTATTATTGCGTGTGCCGGATGCGAATAGTTTTAATTGCTGGTTATCGATTGGTCCAACTATTACGGACAGCTCATCTTCGCCGGTTATATAGACCTCATTTCCTGTCGTGAAATTCACACCAAGAACCGCATCTTTCAATGTAGAATATACAGGAGCATCCGATTGGAACAACCGCTGTGGCACTGCCTCCACTTTTACGGGCAGCCCAAAAATCAATTCAAAAATTGTTTCTGCTACCCGGTAATCATCCCTGATATCATGAATCAGCGGCAGCAACTGGAGAAAGATATTAGACTGGTTATTGTCCAGGTACCTGAAGATTTCCCAATGGTCGGAAAAGATATTTACAAGTTCATTGTAATGTGCTCCTTTGTCCAACCTGTTTTCATATAGGGCCATCTGGATGCGAAGATGGTTGATCGCAGCTTCGTAGGGAAGAAAAAAGCGTCGGGCATTGCGCTCCTCAATCCGTTGTTGTTTTATAAAATTAACGACCTCCCTGTCTGTGGTTACGGATTTGGGCGCTGCCGGTGTGTGAAACAACCCTTCTGGCAGCATATCATAAATACCTTCCTTGTGGGTTTTTACAAGCGTATACTCTTTATGATTGTAATCGGAAAGTTCTTCACTTATGTCTTCAACGTCTTTGCTAAAGGTTCTTTTTTTCGGGCCCAGCAACACGATCATTATTTGTTCGGCGTTTAAACCGTTCTCCACCATTTCAGCAGCTACCACCTCTGCCTTGAAGTCTATTTCAAGGTTGGCTAAAGTATCTGAAAAGCGCTGTTGTTTCATGATGGTTTTACGATCTGTTCTTAGATTTATTGCTCTAGCATAACCCGGTACCGATTGCTCATGCCGGATCTTGACTGCAATTTTGATTTTAGCTGATCAAGCAGGATATTCCAACCCTCGCTATCTAAATTTTCTTCTTTCAACGGAGTTATCAGCACATCGATGGTCCTTGAAAAACCCTGCTGGGGTAACGGAGACATTTCAAAACCCTTCCGGATAGTAATATTGCTGATCCTGTTTCCCAGTTCATGATAACACAAGTTGCGGATATCTTCTTTTGTAATGATCCTGTTCCTGGTAATAAGGCCATAACGAAATGCATTGAGCCGCTCCTCGGGCTTCAACCTGTTTTTGCCGCCTATGGTTGTCGACATAAGCAATATCGAATCACCTTTTACTTTACTGCTTTGGTGTTGTTGCAACCTGGTGCCTGAACGCAAAGTATTGGCCATCTCTGCCATTGTCGTCCAGTATTCGGCATACACCAGGTCCTGCCCCTCAAAAGGTTTTACGATGATGTAATGAGGAATCTCATTCGTATTTTTTGAAAGCCCTTTGGTTTTCTGCTCCATCAACGCAATGCGCTGGTTCACCTCCTTTAAGGTAGAGGCAATAAAATCGTAGCCATAGGCGGAAAATGCTGCGCTTTCATTCCTGAGCAGTTCAAGCAGGTAGCTTATAAACTCCTTGGCATTTCGTTCATCAAAGCGTTCCACACCGCCGGTACGAAGCGTGTAGGTGCCTGCCTCCTCTTCTTCCAACTTTCGGTAAGGAGTGGATCGGTAAACTGCATTTTCATCCGAGAATGATCTTATTGAAAGAAACTGATCCATACCGGAAGCTTTCAACGGCACAATATTACTGCCTCCCTTCAGCCTGTATTTAAAATCATTCAACTGCCGGTTCATCACCGGAAAACAATTAGTGAATACAAATAATTCGTCCAGTAATTCCTGTTGCAAGGCCGCAGGAAATTCAATCTTTATCCAAAGCTTCTTTCCGGTAAACTTTCCGAGATCTTTGTCTGAAAAAATTTCCTTAAAAGACTTTGGAAAAGTCTCTTTGATGTCACTGCCTCCGGCAAAAGTGTTGTCAGCAATCCTTATAAATTTATGATCATAAAAATTCTTTATGTCTTTTTCCATCAACCTTAGCAGGTCGTGCTCAAGGAACAAGTCTTTTTTCTCCCCATCATTTTGTTCCGCAACTTCATACCCCATACCCGCAGTTGTCGCAATATTTTTCCCGTTAACCTGCCATTTACTTAAAGGCAAAACCTGGTAGATAACCTGCGACAACGCCGCCTGCACATTTTTCCAGTCAAAATAAAAATACAGGTTGTTGATATCAGTTAAGTTTTCGCTGACAGTAAGACCGAGCCAACAAACATTTGGTTCAACCGATTTACCCCGGCTTGTCTGCGCCGTCAATTGCTTGTTGAAGGTTTGATCAAACTCAAATAAATTGTTGCCTGTTACCAGGAAAGTGACGCTTGCATCATAAAGAGGTGTTCTATCAACAGGAGTAAAAAAGATCTCTATCGATGAGTCGAGATTATCGTCTTGTTTAGACGACACTTTTCGCTGCGCATAAAAATGGGCGGTATCGCTTAGTATTTCTGATGGCTCTACAGGAGCGGCGTGCAGTATTGCATGGGCTGTATTAGGACAGGTTAAAGATTCAGGCGCCAGCAGGTTGGCAATTTTTTCCAGCAGCCTCACTTCCGTATCTTTTATATCGTTTCCAAGATTATACAGTTCGGACGATAACGCCTCCAATATTAACTTTACGATGGGATCAAGGTCTTCCGTATTCTTTATGTTCCAATAGTTCAATGCATGTTTCAGCATCCTGTTTTTAATAACCTCTTTAGAATTATTTACTCCTGCAAACATTGATGTTAAGTTTAATCTACCGAAAGCGGACTTAGAAATAAGTTTGTTTTAAAATTAAATCCCTCCCCCGTTTTGTGCATTGTTCCTTTAAGTTCTATATCAACTCTTTTCTTCACTTCTGTAAACTGTTTGAACAGGTGAAATTTTTCAATTTCTGATATTTCCACCTGGATCTGAACGTTTGATAAACGCCTTTCGTGGCTGGTAATAGACCGCAGTAAGGATTGTCTTAGCTTTTCCTCCCACAGATTTTCACTCGCTATCAATTCGAAATCAAGGTCCCATATCTCGCAACCAAAACTTGGGTCGCTACGATGCTCACCAAATTTAGTGGTGATAATCAGTTCCAGGTTTTTGGTAATTGAATCGGCGAGGCTGCAGGTCGGCAAGTCATTCCCTTCCAACAGTTTCGACAAGGCTAACGGCGCCTTATAGTACACGATACTCATAAAGTCAAATAGTTGGTTACTGTTTCCAATAATAAATTTATTTCGACAAATGCATTGCGACAGAGTTAGTTGCAAACACGGTAGCACAATTAAATTTATTACTATTAGTTTTATTTTGAGTATTTTTCTTAAAATATCAATGCCTGATGCCTACACTTACATTTAACGAGTCTGTAAAAACAGCGATTGAAATATCCCAGTCTCTCGCTAAGGAATACCACAACGAACATTTCTATTCCGCACATTTGCTTAGGAGTTTGCTACACAAGGAAGTAGGTCTCAAAAACTTTCTCGATTCAATCAATAAGGATACAGCCTATATAATGGAGTGGGCCGAAGTGCGTATGGAGGAATATCCAAAGGTTGCACAGGCAAAAGAAAAAATAACAGGTGATGACGGCGTAAAAAACGTTTTTGATGAAGCTGACAATGTCAGGATAAAACTTGGCCTCGATTTGATCTCTCCGATTTGTGTGTTATGCGCTATTTCCAAACCGGGCGTGGGCTTTACTAACGAGCAGTTAAAGAGTTTTCCCGTAAAGGAAAAGGAAATACTGGAACTCTATTTTAAAGAAGATGGTCTCAAGCAGGCAATCGCAGGCCCCGAAGCCACCAACGGTAGTGCCCCCGCTGGCGCCTTATATAAATACTGTGTCGAACGAACAGCCTTAGCAAGAGAAAAAAAGACCGATCCAATTGTTGGGAGAGATAGAGAGACAAGGATGATGATGGAAATACTCTGCCGGAGGACAAAGCCCAATGTGATCATCACAGGTGAAGCCGGTGTCGGTAAAACTGCTTTGATAGATGGGTTAGCGATGGATATTGTAAATAAGAAAGTTCCTTCTCAACTAAGCGATTCCCTGATATTTGAGCTAGACCTTGGTGCATTGATAGCAGGAGCATCTTACAAAGGCGAGATAGAAGACCGGTTGAAAAACATTATAAAAGAGGTAAAGCAATATCAAAAGGCAATCATTTTTATCGACGAGATACACATCTTGCTTGATAGTAAAGGTTCAATAGGCGGTGGCGCTGCGAATCTTTTGAAACCTGAATTAGCACGGGGTGAGATAACCGTAATAGGCGCAACTACCAGTGATGAATACCGTAAATTGATAGAACCTGACCAGGCTTTTGTAAGAAGGTTTGAAGTGTTATCAGTGGCAGAGCCGGATTACGAAAGCGCAGTTAAGATGCTAATTTGTCTTGCACCAAAATTTGAACAGCATCATCAATTGAAGATTGAACCGAGTGCGTTGGCTGAATGTGTGCGCCTTTCCAAAAGATATATAAAAGATCGCCGGCTTCCCGATGCTGCTCTTGACCTGCTCGACAGGACAATGGCGGCGATTAAATTGATGGTAGACACTAATAAAGGTGAACTGGATACATTGAAGGAACAATTGAAAGCCTTGCAGGCCAATAATGTTTTGCAGGAATTCGAGTTGTTCAATGAATACAAGTGGCTCAATAATTTATTCAAAAGCAAAATAAGCCCGGTGCTCCTTGGCAAGCTGGAAGATGCATCACAAGCGGATAAATTTGAAACATCGCTGGAGTTTAATACCTACCTGGGCAATAGCATTGATCGGTTGACCATACTTGCTGACGTAAAAAAAGATGAAGTAAATAAAGAAGACATCGCCTCGGTTATCTCTTATAAAACCGGAATACCACTTGGCAATATTCAGGCACAGGAAAAAGAGCGGCTGCTAAATATGGAAAGCTATTTAAAAAAGAGGGTCGTTGGGCAAGATCATGCAGTGAAGGCGTTGTCAGAATCTATACTGGAATCCCGAAGCGGTCTCAACAAAAAGGGGCAGCCAATTGGTTCATTTTTTCTTTTAGGTCCAACCGGCACAGGTAAAACAGAACTGGCAAAATCTCTTGCGGAGTTTCTTTTTAATGATGAAAAGTCCATGATACGTTTTGACATGTCGTAGTTTAAGGAGGAGCATTCTGCTGCGTTGCTTTATGGAGCGCCTCCAGGGTATGTGGGTTATGAAGAAGGCGGAGTGCTGGTAAATAAAATTCGGCAAAAACCCTATTCGGTGTTACTGTTTGACGAAATTGAAAAGGCCCACCCTTCCGTTTTCGATACTTTCCTCCAGATTTTAGATGAAGGGCATATGCACGACCGGCTTGGTAAAGAAGGAGATTTTTCTAACTCGCTGATCATATTTACTTCTAATATAGGTAGTGAATGGATTGCGGAACAGTTTGCAAAACAAGAGATGCCAACCTCAAATAAACTAATGGAGATCATGACCAAATATTTCCGGCCTGAGTTTCTTGCAAGGCTCACCGAAATTGTTCCGTTTGCTCCTATTAGTGAGCAAAGCATTGTACGAATTTTTGAAATTCAAATGAAAGGTTTATTGGAGGCATTGGATAAGCAAGGCATTGCGCTCACTATATCCGAGCCGGCAAAAAAACACCTTGCATTGAATGGTTTCACACCGAAGTATGGAGCCCGTCAAATTTCAAGCGTTATCCGTAATAATTTGCGCCGGCCAATTTCGAAGTATATTATATCCGGAGAACTGAAAAAAGGAAACATGATCAAGGTCGATATCAATAATGAAGAACTGACCTGGCAAATTGATTAAATATTTCAATAAAATAAAAACAAACAATATATTTATACATTATAAATAGCTTCTTTTCCCATTTTGTGACAACCTTAAAATAAAAATTATGCCGCAAGTAAAACCTGGAATTGCAACAACCATTCTTGCACCAGATGCTGTAGGAGAAGGGTTCGTAGAAATATCCCCCAACAAAACACTCTTTGTACAGAAGCTGACTTATGATGATCCCATAAGGCCTGAGATAGTTGAAGATCTCCAAAAAATAGAAGACGTGTTTGCACATTTTAAACCATCCTGCGATGTAGAAATGGATAAGGAAGATGGTTCAACCGTAAAGGAAAATTTTGCGTTTGGTGGATTGGGTGATTTTGATGCAAAAAACCTCACCAATCAAAGCCAATATTTAAAAAACCTAAGCATGGAAAACGATGCTTACCTTAAGATCGTCAAACAACTAAAATCAAATAAATCTTTAAAGAATGTAATTGAGAACGCTGACACAAAAGCTGCATTCGTTAACTCGTTAAGGTCATTGTTATCTGAATTGGAAGACAATGGTTAAGTTGCCTGGACTGTCCGTATAAATCGATAATATTCAATTAATAAATTTCAAACTACCTAACATGGCTAACGAAGAATTAAAAACTGGCGAAGTTTCTTTTAAAGAAACTGAAAAACAGCAACAGGCGGGGCCAGTACCTTCTATGGATGAATCGCTCAAAACCCTTGCAAAAGTAGGTGGATACGATTTTATGGAAGCAGTGGTTGATGGGGCAGATAATTTAAATCCTTTAAGGAAAGCGAAGAAAAATATATTTCTTACAGAAACTAATAAGAAAGAACAACGAAATGATCTGAAAAAGAAGATTCAGATGTGGGTGGATCTGCTTACCAAAAACGATTCTGTTTCGGCAATGGCTGATACTTGCGTAGAGAGAGCTGAAGTCACAGAAAAATTATTAAAAGGAAACTTAAAGAAGGCGCTTGACACCTCTCGTGAGCTGGAGCAGTCGTACCGGTCTGTCAACTTGTTTTATAAAAATACGGAGTCTTCCAAAGTAAAGAATGTAGCGATCATGAATGCAGCTATGAGCCAGCTAACAGATCTTGACGAACCAAGGTTTATCGACCATGTGGCAGAAGAGCTAAAAGATAAGTTTGATCGGCTGGATCTACGGCAAAATTATTCTTTACTGGTAGTACCCGGCTATCTCAAATCAAGTACTGTGCTGGACAAATGGGGTAAGATTGCTTACAATAATAAAGTGATGCTGATTACAGATTTTGAAAATGTGGAAACACCAGATGACGTGCTGGACTTGTTCACTGATGCTAATTTAACCGGCGGTGATCCACATAAGGCTAATATGATGATGACCTGCAATTATGTTGTGGGAAGAGGAAAAAATAAAGAGGTGGGAGAAGAAGAGGATGTTTATGTACCAGGCTCTGCTGCACTTGCAGGAAAAGTATATTGCACTAAAATGTCGCAACCCGTGGCTGGTAAAACTTATGGCACGATTGATGAAATTGATGCGGTCCGCTTTGATTTGAAGAAGGCAGAAATATCAGAGTTAGAAAATGTGGGGCTTGTTCCCCTGGTGGGCGAATGGGGTAAAGTGATGCCCTTTTCTGCCAAGACATTATTTACCGGTGACAACCTGGGTATGCAAACCTATTCTGTAGTACGCGTATTCGACTTTATCGCAAAAGTGATGTCTGATTTCCTAAACAGGCGTGCCTTCGAACTCTGGAATACAAAAATGGAAGGCAACCTGCGCAAGCAAATTGTAAAGTTTCTTGACGGTATACAGGGGGCTGATAAGCTTATAGAGAAATTCCAAATCATTCGCTTTGAAAGAGATGAAGATCAAAAGGATCATATTTTCCTTGACGTTCATATTACTCCATTCTTTCCAGCTAAAAGTTTCCTTGTTAAACTGGATGGCTACAAAGGCGACGATGGGGAGGAATGGAAGGCTCAGTTCAAACAAGCCAAGTAGACTCCTGGCATGTTAAACCCGGCACCGTAAATTACCCGAGAAGAGTGAAAATTCTTCCGGCTTTTCTTGATCACGCCTCACCCCATAATTATACTTCTACCAACAACATCAATCTGTTTTTATAAATGCTCTAACTCATGTATCAAAAATGTAGCGCAGAGACGCATTAAAAAGACAGGTTTTTTACTCAAACTCCTTTATAAACCCCTGTAAACAAATATTTAAAAGAATTTTATTTTGACGATATTTATAATTAATTTGTAGTTCCATGTTCTCTGGTTAACCAACCAAAACTGAAGACTCTCCTATCTAAATTTAGGTACACAAAACTGAAGCCCGCTTCATACAAATCACATAGTTTGGAACAACTGCCTAAATATTGGAACAAAATCAACCAAGAAACGAGGCATCTATATTTAAAAAAGGGTCGAATTTGTTGCAGGCACGCATAATAATAACGACTCATGATAACCGAACGAACCGCATCAATGTAAACAAATATGGCTGTTAAATTTTTTTTGATCTATATCGGAGTATTTCTTGCCTGCGCTATTCCTTTGCTCATGATTGTCAAGAATTTCGCACAGGGCTTCGCGGTGAATGCGAAGAAACCTGTTCTTCGAGGTAGCTTTTCGGCAGTTGGAACTTCAGTAGCTGCCTATTTAGCGACACTTTTCAGTAACCACGCCTTCACAGTATTCTGGATTTTTGCAGGCATTTTCTTATTACTGGGCATTATTCACATGGCATTCTTTCACACGAAATATTTTTACTCAAATACAGACAATAAAAATAAAGTTTTGATTGGCGAGATCCTATTCATGATCGCTATGCTGTTCTTCATCATCGTTGTTTTTTCCAGCATGGAATATTTTCTCGAAAATAAAAGCTTCTTATTTTTCCCGATGCTGATGAGTATGCTGGCTTTTTTTATTCCATTGGCTGTATACTATACATTTGATGCTGCCTATAAAATCCCTGAAAGCAGATTTCCGCTGTGGCAATATCCCTATCATCCAATTGACTTGCCTGATGAAAAGCCAAACGAAAAATTGGTGGTAATAGCTTTTGAGATTTGCAAGAAAACGACAGATACGATATCAACAAATTTTAGAGCTAAGGGGCCCGATACGATGAAACTGGGTGACTTGTATTATCACTTCATTAATGATTACAACGAATTGCAAAGTGAAACTCCAATCCAGTATGCCGATAATGCAAATACTTCCAATGAGTGGGGATTTAGGGTGAAAACAAAATGGTATCAGCCGCAGCGTATACTTGATCCGGAATTTACCGTACGGGAAAACAGGATTATGGAAAACACTGTAATAATATGTGAACGCCTTTAAAATCATTCATAACAATTATGCGAGAACTTAGAAAACATTTCCCTGTAAACTGGATCGATGGAATGAAGATCAATAAAAATCATTTTATCAGCCAGGATAATGCCTGGACGGATACTTTGCAGGAAATGGTTAGCCTGGGTATATCTCCGTTGCGATATGGAGTGCTCCCATCTTCAACAGCGGGGGAAAATACATTTGATGTTAAGATCTCACTGGATAACCAAAATGCTTTACGGGTGTCGGTACTTTCATTTCAGGCAGTTACATTGGGCGGCATGCGCATTTCCATTCCATCGATAGCCAACAACGCCCAGAACGACACAAACAATATCTTAACCGCCATATTTCCTTTTTCAACTGCTAAAAACGATACTGCATGGTGGATATTTTTATTTGTACACCCGTTTGAAAAACAGCCTGCAGGTAGCCCGGATTTGAATGAAAATCCTCCGAGATTACCTTTCGTTTTGCCGACCTATTCCCTGGATATGATCAGTGAAACTAATTACCGGGAATTTACAAATCATCCCTACGCAATTCCAATAGGCAAAGTCAATGTAAATGGCAATGACGTAAGAGTTGAAGACGATTATTTACCCCCGAGTGTATCAATAATTGCTCATAGTGATCTGCTTTCTCTTCATGGGGAATTAGATAAATATTTTGCTGATATCGAATTGTACTGCTCAAAAATAGTCCAGAAGATATTTGTGAAAAAACAACAAAACGAGATATCTGAGCTGGTAATGTTCCTTTGTGATCGTGTAATTCTTTACCTGGGACAAGCTATTACCACGATGCGATGGAGAATGATTTATGAGCCGCCCGTGGAATTGTTTATGAGCATTGCGGCGCTGGCAAGGATCATGAAGAACTCAATCGATCTTAGAATTGGATCTGGGAAAGATGAACTAATGAACTACCTGAGTGAATGGTGTGAGCTTAAGCAAGGTGAATTAGAGACCATGCTGAGCCGGATGGCCAATGCTGGGTTTAATAATAATGATATTAATAAGAGCATACAACAGGTAGTTG
>JBDSAP010000311.1:0-4484 GCA_039922055.1 Ferruginibacter sp. | reverse complement strand
AAATACTTTTTGATTCAATAATACGCTTCAAAGACAAAGACTCAAAGCCCCCTCTCTTTTGAAGAAGGCTTGGGGTGAGGTCAAAACATACACATGAAAAAATTTATAGACGATAACTTTTTATTGCAAAGCAAAACAGCTCAACAGCTCTACCACGACTTTGCGAAAGGCATGCCGATTATCGATTACCACAATCACCTGATACCCGAAGAGATCGCCAATGACAAAAATTTTGAGAATCTTACCCAGGTTTGGTTGTATGGCGATCACTATAAATGGAGGGCCATGCGCACCAACGGTATCAATGAAAGATACTGTACCGGCGATGCAACAGATTATGAAAAATTTGAACAATGGGCTGCCACGGTTCCGTACACTTTGCGTAATCCGCTATATCATTGGGCGCATCTTGAACTGCAGCGGTATTTTAATGTCGATAAATTATTGTCGCCTGCAACGGCCCGTGAAATATATGATGAATGCTCTGCTAAATTAAAAACACCTGAATATTCTGTAAAGAACCTGCTTCTTAAAATGAATGTGAAAGTGCTATGCACCACAGATGATCCGGCTGATAGCCTGGAGCACCATAAAAAGATTGCTGATGATGGATTTGCGATCAGGGTATTGCCCGCTTTTCGCCCTGATAATGCGATGACTGCAGATGATCCAATTGTATTCAATGCCTATATTACCACGCTTGAAAAGGTAGCTGATACTTCCATCAGTACATTTGATCATTACGTGCAAGCTTTAAAAAAGCGCCATGACTTCTTCTCTGAAATGGGTTGCTGCGTTAGCGATCATGGGCTTGAACAATTGTATGCGGAAGATTATACGGATATAGAAATACAAAATATTTTTGATCGTTTAAGAAAAGGCAATCAAATCAGTTATGCTGATAATCTAAAGTTCCGATCAGCCATGCTGGTGATATTTGCGCATTGGGATCATGAAAAAAATTGGGTGCAGCAATTCCATTTGGGCGCTTTACGAAACAACAATTCAAGGATGTTGCGAAGCGTCGGCGCTAATACAGGGTGGGACTCCATTGGGGATTTTTCACAAAGCAGGCAACTGGCAAAATTTTTAAACCGGCTTGATGAGACGGACCAATTAGCCAAAACAATTTTGTACAATCTTAACCCGGCAGATAATGAATTGATGGCAACAATGGCCGGCAATTTCAATGATGGAAGTGTAGCAGGTAAAATACAATTCGGTTCGTCCTGGTGGTTCCTTGATCAAAAAGATGGAATGGTCAAGCAGATGAATGCCCTTAGCAATATGGGACTGTTAAGCAGGTTTGTTGGAATGCTAACAGATAGTAGAAGCTTTATGAGCTTTCCCCGTCACGAATATTTCCGCAGAATACTCTGCAACTTATTAGCTGAAGAAATGGAAAATGGCGAACTGCCCGATGATAAGGAATGGATAGGCAAAGTGATCCGGGACATTTGCTATAATAATGCAAAGGAGTATTTTGGATGGTAAGGTTAATACAAATTTTATTACACGAATTCAAAAACACTAATTACACGAATTACAAACACGAATTACACGAATTATTGTACCGCAGTTATATGAATGCATAGCATGACAATGACAATTTGCATTTTTAATTCGTGTAATTCGTGTATTAAAATTCGTGTATTTAAATCCTAACTTTAATCACCAACTTCTTTACAAAATCATCCGCTATCATTGGTGCATGTACATCTTCAGGAAAGAAGATAGCAAACTGCCCATCAGTAAGTCCAAAGTAGGTGTCGGGTGCGTCGTTATAAAATACGACATCTTTATCTGGGTTGTATTCGCCCTTTTGGGCAAGACAGGTGTTTCGTGGCTTCCAACCAATTGTTTCCTTACCGCTGATGCAAACCTGTATGTCTATATGCTTGTCGTGACATTCAAATTTTAATATAGATTCCGCTGCCGACATTCCCTGCTTATTGGAATAAATTGCCTTCAACCCATCGCCTTCAATATCATACTTCCCCGGTTCCACAGAAGCCAGGTCGGTACTATTGATATAATTAAAAGCCTTTTCAAACAATGGATGAACACTATAATATTTTGCGGCATTACTTATTGAATCGATAACCATAATTTGATGTGTGATGTTTGATGTAGGATGTATGATGTGTGATGTATGATGTTATGAGATCATTATTTACCGAGTTTGTATAACGTTGCCCATAGCTGAAAATGTACAAGGGAGAACACAACGATGCCAAATTGAAATACAAATGCTTGTAACCAAAAGCAACCACCGAGTATAAAACTATCCCGCGTTCATTATACTCATTCGTCCTAAGTTCCCCCTTCGGGGGACAGGGGGCTTACCTCTGCACCCTTCCGCTTCCATCACCCTTCACCAGCTCTTTTACTTCGCTTAGTGTTGCATGGTTCAGGTCGCCAGGGATAGTGTGTTTTAAAGCCGAAGCTGCTACGCCAAACTCAGCCGCATCGGGCATGCTCAGCCCGGTAACAAGGCCATAAATAAGACCGCTTGCGAAACTATCGCCACTGCCTACACGATCAATGATGCGAACTTCGTACTGCTTTGTGTGATAGAATTCACTGCCATCATAAACCAGGGCGCTCCAGCCATTATCGCTGGCGCTATGGCTTTCCCGTAATGAAGATGCTATGAATTTAAAACCAAACTTTTCCTTCATTTGTTTGAACACATCTTTAAAGCCATCAAGGTTAAGCTCACCTTTTGTTACATCGGTACCTTTTGCTTTAAAGCCAAGCGTGGTATCCGCATCTTCTTCGTTACCGATACATACATCCACATACTGGCAAAGTTTGCTCATTACTTCGCGAGCCTTTTCCTTGCTCCATAATTTTTTGCGATAGTTGAGATCAATGCTGGTGGTAATGCCTTTTGCCTTTGCAGCTTTCAACGCAGCTTCTGTTAATGCGGCCGCTTTATCACTTAAAGCAGGTGTAATACCCGTTGTATGAAACCAATCTGCTCCATCAAATATTTTATCAAAGTCAAATTCGCTTGCATCCACATCCGCAATGGAAGCGCCGGCACGATCATACACTACCTGTGAAGCTCTCATAGAAGCGCCTGTTTCAAGAAAGTAGATACCAAGTCTATCGCCGCCTCTTGCTATGAATTGCGTATCCACTCCGTAACGACGCAAATGATTGATAGCCGATTGGCCAATCGGATTGTTGGGCACTTTTGTAACAAAGGTTCCGTTGAGACCATAATTGCACAAAGCCGCAGCCACATTGGCTTCTCCACCTCCATAAGTAACATCGAAAGAATCGGACTGTACAAAACGTTTATAATCCGGGGTGGACAAACGCAACATAATTTCGCCAAGGGTTACTACTTTCTTTGACATGCAATCAATAATTTAGAATGATAAAAAAATAAGAAAAACTATGAATAAATATTATTTTCAAAGGTGCTTATTAATTTGCTAACAATCAAGGATTCACACTTAATTTAGCGGCCAAATTTACGCAATCGATTCCGTAAATAAATCGGTAATTGTTGCTAATTTAAAATAACATTGTTCACCGAAAAAAAGATGTTAATATGAAAAGAGAAACAGTACTTGCTTTAATTCCTCAACAAGGCATTCTTCCACTTTATTTTTACAAAGTCACACAGGTAAGCATTGATTTGCTGAAAGCGTTGTACAGCGCAGGTATACGTTCGGTAGAATACACCAACAGGGGAGAGGCAGCGCTGGCAAATTTTAAAGCCATGCGTAAAATATGCGATGAGGAGTTGAAGGATATGTATCTTGGTATTGGTACTATTAAGAATGCCGATGCAGCCAAAACCTTCATTGACGCAGGTTGCGACTATATCATCAGTCCGGGCCTTGTGGAATCTGTGGCCAAAGTAGCGGATGAAAATGATATGCTTTGGATACCAGGCTGCATGACGCCGACTGAAATTATATCTGCCGAAAACCTCGGCGCAAAAATGATAAAATTGTTTCCCGGAAATATAATTGGTATGGCATTTATGCAAGCCATCAAGGAATTATTTCCAGGCTTACTATTTATGCCTACCGGCGGTGTTGACGTTACCAGGGAAAATATTGAAGGCTGGTTCAAGGCCGGTGTTTGTGCTGTCGGCATGGGAAGTAAACTTGTTACTAAATCCATTATGGATAACCGCCAATACGATGAATTGATTGCTGCAACAAAAGAAGTGCTCTCCATCATCAAAGATGTAAAAAAATAATTAATCTGCTATATGAATAATGCAACCATTGGAAAATACCGCTGGACGATTTGTGCACTCTTATTTTTTGCTACTACTATCAACTATTTAGACAGGCAGGTGCTTAGCCTGCTACAGCCAAGATTGGCAGAATTATTTAACTGGTCGAACAGTGACTATGCCAATATCACTTCTGTTTTTCAATTTGTTTATGCAATATCAATGCTGTTTGCCGGTAGGATCATTGATAAGATGGGTACAAAAAAAGGGTATGTGTGGG
>JBDSAP010000310.1:0-14181 GCA_039922055.1 Ferruginibacter sp. | reverse complement strand
CTTTTTCAAATCCCTGGATGGCTTCAGCAATTTTGCCATCATTGGCCAGTTGCAATGCGTTGGTTTCAGCATCAGTCATTTGCTGGCTGTTAGCACTTGATGTAAGAATCAGGGAAAGGGTAAGTATCAATAATATTTTCACGTAAAATCTTTTAATGAAAGTAATCTTTTTATAATTGGGTGGCATACCCTGGAGAAGGTATTTTATTGTGGTAAGGATGAAAGTTGAAGTTGCAGTTGGATACTATATTTATGAAAATGCTCTAAAGACAGGTATTTGAACTTACACGTTGTTGTAGACAGAAAAAGCAATATTTTGTGTTGGTTTGTTTGACAATAATTTACTCGTCAATTTGCAACCTGAATTTTCTGACTATGATTTTATTAATTTTTGTGATTGGTTTAGAATTTATCAGAGTCGTTTTTATCATCATCTTCATTCCATATTTTAAGGCAGGGAAAATACTGCTTGAAAACACAATCCGGGCCATAACCGGTACAAAAATCAAAGCCCATTGTTCCGCTGTTTACAATGCCCGTTTTTGAATTCAATGTATCCACCGTCATGGTATATGCAATTGGCAAAGGCAACTCCAGGGGCAGATGAATATCAAGATTCCATGTAAACATCATTTGCTTAAAAGCTTTAAGTACCATTACTATCCCGGTATCTTTTAGTTGTTCCGGTGGTGGAAAATTAATGACATCCAAACCACAGTAATAACCGAAGGTATAATCTGGTTCTTTTCCCTCTACCCATTTTTATATTTCTTCCATTTCCTCCTCAAAAGACAACGGGGGCGTATCTTTCAGCGGAATTTCGGTCAGTGAGACCAAAGCATCCAAAAAAGTAAACCAACAAATAAAAAAAGAGAAATCCGCCATCATTCTCTAAGCCCCTCTCTTTTTGAGAGGGATTGGGGTTAGGTCCACAAAACCACGGATACATCATGAGAAACCCACATCATTTCAATTCTTTGCAAAGGGAGTGCAACGATATCAATTTGCTATTCTCTACCATGAGTTTTCTTTTGCTCCTTATTATCTCTGGTAGCGAGTGCGGCATAAATCGCTTCATGAATAGCAGGTCTCACATTCATTTTAAGCAGAAGGGTATTGTCGCCACCCTTTGGAGTAACACGGTTACTTAAAAAAACATACACAAGATTTTGTACAGGATCTGCCCATGTACAGGTTCCGGTAAAACCAGTATGGCCAAAGCTTTGGGGCGAAGCCGAAAGGCAGGGATATGGTTCAGGCCTGGTTTCATTATCCTTTTCAGGCTTATCAAAACCAAAGCCGCGGCGGCTTATTTTGCTATGATAAGCTGTGAACAAATCAACCGTTTCTTTACGCAAATAATGTTTACCGTTAAACTCGCCACCATTTAACAGCATCTGCATAATAACGGCTATATCATAAGCGCTGCTGAAAAGTCCTGCATGGCCGGCCACACCTCCAAACATTGCCGCACCTGGATCATGCACATCTCCCCTGATCAGTTGAAGCCTGAATTGACTTTCGTTTTCGGTTGGCGCAACACGTTTTAGCGGTAGAAATTCCCTGGGTTTAAACCCTCCCGTTGTTAAACCAAGCGGTATGTAAAATTTTTTTTTCACGTATTCATTCAATGGTAGACCACTTACTGATTCTACTATCTTACCAAGAAAAATAAAATCATTATCGCTATAGATATATTTGTTTACAGCTCCAAGAGGGCTTTGTAAAATGCGTTGGTACAAAGTATCACGCCACGAATTTCTCATGAAGAGATGTTCCGCCACTCTTATGTTGAATGAATCACTTTGAACAGTAGAATAATACTTCGGTAAAGGCCGGCCGACAGAGTCAATTGTTTCTTTATAAAAAGGTATGTAGGCGACAAGACCTGCCTGGTGTAATAAAATATTTTCTATCAACAGGTTTTCTTTATTCGATCCCTTTACCCAAGGCAGGTAATCGCCTAATTTCTTTTTCAGGTCGATCTTACCTTCATCGTATAGCTTCATTACAGAAATGGTAGTAGCACAAATTTTGGTAACCGATGCCATATCATAAACGGATTCGTTGAGTACAGCCTCGGCGCTATCATAGTTGTAATATCCGTATGCTTTGTAATAGGCTATCTTACCATTCTTTACGGCCAGCACAATACAGCCGGGTGTTGCTCCCTTACTGATCGCATCAGTAGCAATAGAATCTATTGACTGAAACTTCAATGCAACAGGATCAAGGTTCGACAAAAAGGAGGCCGTTGTATTGATGCCGCTGCCAAAAGTATAAGCTTCGCAAACGGTTACCGGTAATTTACCTTTAGCACCTATTTTTCCCTGTAGCAGATCAGCGGCTGTATTTTGAATGATGTCATCATCTTCATAACAGGCAACCAAATTCTTTGCAGTGCAGAAATTTTTGATGGCGTAAGGATTTCCAAAAACAAAGATGGCTGCATCTGTTTGCTCTTCCAGTTGTTTTACAAGTTCAATTGCAGAGGCGCTGATGCCGAAATTATTTGCGGGAGTCCGGTTATAAGCATGTACGCCGATGATAACTTTTTTGTACCGCTTTTTAACAAGGTCAAGTGTTGATAATATTCTGGATGAATCTGCTTTGTAGTCAAAATAAAATACATCTGCATTATAATCTGCACGCAATCTTTTGGCAAAGCCATTATCACTGCTGGTACCGATACCAATATAAACCACGTCTCCTTTCTCCTTATTTTTTTCCGGCGCCAATGAAAAGAATGCGTCACCTGATTTATGTAAAACGGTCAGGGCATTTTCAGCAATTAACCTGCGCATGCCGCTTACCTTGCTGTTTAGATCAGTGGTGAGGTTTTCTGTATTAATGGGCTTCAAATTGGCAAGGCCGGTTTGATATTTTGCAAGCAATACTCTTTTACAATGTGCAGTAATATCATCCCAATTTAATTTGCCATTTACGATAGCTTCCTTTATTTTTTCAATGGCAATCGGCACATCTCCTGGCAAGCATAGCATGTCGTTGCCAGCTATCAGCGATTGTACAGATGCTTCTCCGTTGGGAAAGAATTTTTGCACTCCCTGCATTTCCAGTGCATCTGTAAAACTTAAACCCTGATAGCCCATTTCCTTTCGCAAAAGGTTGGTAACGTTTTTCTTTGAAATAGAAGTGGCCCTGTTTTCACTATTATCAATCGAGGGAATAAATAAATGAGCGATCATTACACTTCCAATACCGGCTTTAAAGATTTGCCGAAAAGGATATAGTTCAAGTGAATCGAGTTGCTCTCTCGATTTGTTAATCACCGGCAAGTCGTAGTGTGAATCAACAGCCACGTCGCCATGCCCTGGAAAATGCTTTGCGCAGGCCATCACACCGAGGTTCTGCATGCCCATCATGTATTGGGTTCCAAATAAAGCCACTTTGTTTTTATCTTCTCCAAAGCTCCGGTCGTTAATTACAGGATTGTTCGGATTATTATTTATATCCACAACCGGGGCATAGTTAACCTGTATGCCAATGCGCTTACATTGCTCCGCCACTATTTGTCCGTATTTATAAGGAATGGCCGGATCAGATACTGCGCCGAGCATCATCTGGTGTGGCAATGGTAATACGCTATCGATCATTCGCATACCCACGCCCCACTCAGCATCAATGCACATTAGTATGGGAGTTTTCGCAGCAGCCTGTAGCCGGTTGAGAATGGTAGCCTGCTTTACAGGACTACCCTGGAAAAGACATACACCGCCGATATTGTATAGTCTTACCAGGCTGTCGACCTTATCATCATAAAAAATAGCACTTTTTGTTTTGGCATCAAGCGCTGATAAGCGAACGACCATTAATTGGGCAATTTGTTCATCCTGGCTCAACGTTTTCAATACACTGTCTGCCCATGCATTAGCGGCTGCGGAAGGTGTAGTAATGAGTGGCTGCGCAAATGTTCGGAAGCTTAAAATAAAAAGGAAACAAAGAAGGAGCGTGGACGAAAATTTGATCATCGTAATATAGAATGGATGTAACCACAAATTAACGATTTACATCTTAAACTACTGATAATGGAATATACTCAACGCATATCATTTCACATTTATTTTGATCATGCGAATAACGATCAAAGAACGAGTGTAAATCTTTATTGAGTAAGTGGGATGCGGGCTTAAAAAACAACTTCGCAGGAATACACTACGATTATTATTGAGCAATTGCTAAATTTTCACATTTTCACATTTGCTTTTCACATTTTCACATTTGCATCTGCTTCATGGAAAAAACCAGCAATTGGCGGTGTATGAACTATTCGGTTATATTCTTCCATCGAAATAGGCTTTTCAACAAAGTCAATTACCTGGCTGTAAGACCTTGCTTTTTCCCGATCCGCACGATCGACCGATGACGTTACCATAGCAAAGAAAACATGAGAAGCATATTTTTTTTCACTGATGGCTTTAAGCAGATCCCATCCGTTCATTACCGGCATGTTAATATCCAGTAACACCAAATAATAGTCGCTTTCATTAAAATGCAGATCAAGGTAATCCAACGCTTCCTTGCCATCACAAAAACTCATAGGGTCAGAAGCCGCAGTACTTTCAGTTACGGTTATATTATGAAAAAAGCGCACCGCCTTATCATCATCTACTATCATTATTTGTATGCTCATAAATCAATTTAAGGGTTAATCTTTTCTGCTTTTCTTACAATGTCCCTTATTATTCCATCAAGTTCGACACCGGATTCTAATACATGGTGCAGGAGGGAATTTCCCAACTCAGTACCTTTCTTTTTTTCTATCAGGTTAATAAATCCCATCATCCTTGCGAGCGGCGCCCTTACCACATGCGACTGCATCCACGCAATTTCTTTTAACTGGCTGTTCTGGTCTTCAATAGCCTTTGTATGACTTCTTTGTTCTGTAATATCTCTTTCAATAAAAACCCAATGAGTGATATCGCCGAGGTCATTTGCAACAGGAGATACAGAAGAGTTGAGCCAGAATTCTTCACCATTCTTTTTATAGCAGATCATCTCCACCTGGCAGGATCCCTTTTCTTCCAGGGTCTTTTGCAATTTTGCTATTTCAGCTAAATCTGTTTTTTCACCGTGTAAGATACTCGTGGGTTTTTCCAGTACTTCTTCATTGGAATAACCCGTCATCATTGTAAAGGCGTCGTTAATATAAACGATCTTAAGATCCTGTAAATTCAATGGATCCACTTCTGCTATCAGCACCGCATCTGTGGTATTGGTGATCACCGATTCCAGTAGCTTTAATCGCACATCTTCTATTTTTTTTCGGGTAATATCCTGCATGGCGCCTACCATCCTGATTGCTTTCCCTTCCTTGTCCCGGATGATGATGGCCTTATCATGTACAAAGGCATACTCGCCATTTGCCTTCAGGTATTTATATTCATCAGACCAGTTATTCTCTGTGCCGTCAATCACTTTATCGATGCCCCTCATTACCCGTTCAATATCGTCGATGCATATATAAGCAGTATTCAGCGTGTAATTGTCTGTTTGCGGATCACGGGCGTGTCCGAATATTTTTTCAAACCCTTCGCCGCAATACACGGTGTTCTGAATGATATCCCAATCCCACACCGCATCTGATGTGGCCTTGGTTACATACTCGTATCTTTCGAGCAACAGCAATTTGTCTGAAGCAGCTTTTTGATTTTCATTTTCAATACTGCATTTTTCCATTGCATTTTTCACAGCGGACGGAAGCCTTTGCAAGCGATCCTTTAAAATATAATCATCAGCGCCATCTTTAATGCACTGCACAGCAAATTCTTCAGAAATAGTACCGGTAACAAGAATAAAAGGAGCTGAACGGTTTTGTTCCTTTAAATGTGTTTTGTAAATTCTTAATGCCTCGGCAGAATTGAACTGTGGCATGGAATGATCAGAGATAATAATGTCCGGTTTAAAGTGCTGAATGCCATTTATAAAGTCATCCCTGGTATCTACTACCAATGAAGTAAATGCGATACCCCCGCTTTTAAGTTCAAGCCGAATCAGGTCTGCATCATCTTCATTGTCTTCCAGCAATAAAATTTTAAAATTTTGGTTAGGTTTTGATTGCATAGGTATTTTATTTCAAATGGAATTTACTGATATTTTTATTATGGCGAGTTTAATCGAATCGACGTTGATAAACTTTTCGTCGCAATAATATACTCCACTATACCGGGAATTGCACCGTAAGCACACAACCTTTTCCGGGACTTGATTCCAGCAACATTTTGCCATCATGCATTTCAGCCCTGGTACTGATGTTTTGCAAGCCCACCCCTTTTTGCTTTTGCGTGCTATCAAAACCTACACCATCATCCTTAATAACAAGTTCTACAAGGCCAGGTGTTTGGTGCAATGACAACCATGCATTGTTTGCTTTCGCATACTTTAAAATATTACTTAGTTGCTCCTGTACTATGCGGTATATGCTCAACTTTAATTTATCGCCTGTATTTTCATTGAAGCTGTTCCATTCTGTTATTACATTCATTTGTTCCGGTGGCCTGGCACTTTCTATCAGGTTATTAAGCGAGTCGATCAAACCTATATCTCCCATGGTGGGAGGCATGATCAACTGCGATAACTTTTTTATTTCATCAATTGCCATTAAAATGAATTTTTTACTATTGTACATAAAATCCATTCTTTTTGCTTCATCGCTGATGGCACAATCGATATACAGGTTAGAAGCAGCCAGTATCTGGTTGATATTTTCCAGCAATTCATTTCCCATGTGACTTCTTTCCTTTTCCTGTGCCACTATAACAGCTTCTGTTTTTTCTTTAACCTTCAGTTCTTTTTCTTTAACCAGGTTGGTATCTGATTCTATTTTTTTGAGTGAGTTTACAATTGCTTCCGGCAATAGTTCTATCCTGTCTTTTAAAATATAATCATGCGCTCCCGCTTTGATAATTGACACTGCATATTCTTCAGAAATATTGGCTGTAACTAATATAAAAGGTATGGTGCGGCCTGTGCTTAAAAAAATATTAAACGCTTCTTCCGAATTGAATGAAGGAAGCGAGTGATCGGAGAGGATAACGTCTGGTGAAAATTTATATAGGGCATCGATATAAGATTGTTTATTATCAACCACCATTATATCGGCAGATAGATTGCTGCTTTTGACCGCCATTCTTACGAGGTCTGCATCATTTTCCTCATCTTCAAGGTGTAGTATTTTTATTGGGTTTGTCATTCTTTTTAATTTTGTTCCATTTTATTCATTGATTCCTTTAGCACAAACCAACAGCATCCTAATTCAGCTATTGCATTTAAAAAGTCTTCGAATATAACTGGCTTTAAAATATAACTGCTGGCCCCAAGCTGGAAACAGGTTTGCAGGTCGGGATTTTCTTTGGATGAAGTGATAATTATTATTGGTATCTCGCTTGTTCTTTCATCCGATCTTATTTTTTTAAGTACTTCAATGCCGTTCATTTCCAGGTCGAGCAGGATAACTTTCGGCAGCTCGCTCACTTTTCTTTCTAAAAATTTGCCCTTTGCAAAAAGAAAATCGATTGCCTGGTTCCCGTCTTTTAAATGTACTAAATTATTAAGCAGCCTTTTGCCTTTCAGCGCCCGGTATATAAGCCGGGCATCATCTTCATCATCCTCCACCAACAGTATCTCAATTGCATTTTTGCTTATCATGGTAACGAATTTGTGAGTGTAAAATAAAACGTGGCGCCTTCATTCACCTTTGCTTCTGCCCATACCCTGCCACCATGCCTTGATACAATTTTTTGCACAATTGCGAGACCCACACCAGTTCCTTCAAACTCATCCTGCCGGTGCATACGTTGAAATACGCCAAACAGCTTATCGTAATAAGCCATATCAAAACCCGCACCATTATCCTTTATAAAATAAGTCGTACCCTCGATCGTCTCTTTTACTCCAATTTCAATCTCTGGATTTTCTTTTTTTGAAGAGTATTTAAAAGCATTCAATAATAAGTTTTGAAACACCTGCTGGATGATCACTTTATCACCAAACGCAGTACCAAGTTTGTGAACGGTTACTTTATACTGCAAATTTCCAGTTGGTGTAACTTCATTAAGAACATCTTGCACAATAAGGTCCAGGTCGATATTATCTTTCTTTAATGAAGCTTTGCCTAACCTAGAAAACTCCAAAAGATCATCAATGAGCTGGCTCATTTTTTTGGTGTTAAGCATTACCCTTCCAAGCATTCTTTTACCTTCCTCATCCAACTGTGCCTTGTAATTCTCATTCAATAACTGCGAGTAGCCGTGAATGGCACGAAGGGGTGCCCTGAGATCATGAGATACGGAGTAAGAAAATGATTCCAACTCCTTGTTAGCAAAATCTAATTCACGGGTGCGATGCTGTACCCTTTGCTCCAGTTCATTATTAAGAACACGAATGCTTTCTTCAGCAAGTTTAAGATCGTTGATATCGGTCACGGTGCCGAGCATTTTTACTGGATGCTGCCGGTTATCATACACGAACTTTCCTGTGGCAATGATCCAGCGTAAGGTTTCATCGGGTAAAATGATCCTGCATTCTATGTATAATGCATTGCTCTGTATGGCATCAGCAAAAGCCATGCTCACCTTCTGTTCATCCTCGTGAAAAACCTGGGCAAGAAAATTTTTCATGCCCCATGTGCCACTAATTTCCTCATATCCCAATATCTGATCGTAGCGGCTGTTGCGTACGGAAGTATCAGTTATCATATCCAGTTCCCATATACCGATCTGGCCTGCTTCCAGTGCAATATCAAGTCTTTCTTCAGCTTTCTTGCGCTCCGTTACATCCATGCTTAATACGAGCCGGGCAGGTTTATTATCAAAGTGCAGCTCATGTGAGCTTACTTCGGCATACACAATAGAACCGTCTTTTTTAATATGCTTCCAATTGCCGCTATTCAACATTCCCATTGATACTAAGCGATCAAAGTTTAAAAAGCGCAAATTTTCCTCTTCGGAGCGTATATCAAGAGCGGTCATGGAGAGGAATTCCTGGCGGCTGTAGCCATACTGTACAATCGCGGCTTCATTTACGTCGAGGAACCTGAGCGTTGGAAGCTCCAGCACCCACATTGGCATAGGACTATTTTGAAAAAGCTTTCGGTATTTGGTTTCGCTCTGTTGTAGTTCCTGGGTTCGTTCAGCTACACGTTTTTCCAGTTTGGTATTCAGGATAATAATTTCTTCCTCAGCTTTTTTACGTGTGGTAATATCCCGGCTTATTTGCGAATAGCCGATGATCTTTCCTTTGTGTGTAAGCGCAGTAAGCACCACGTTAGCTAAAAAAAGAGAACCGTCTTTTTTAACCCTCCAGCCTTCGGTCTCAAGGCGGCCCTCTTTGCTTGTGATACCCAGCTCTTCCATAGGAACAATACGATCGGTAGTTTCATTGGAATAAAATATGGAAAAATGTTTTCCTTCAACTTCTTCTTCGGTATACCCTGTTATTCTATGGGCTCCTTCGTTCCAACTTGTAATATTACCTTCGGGTGAAAGCATGATGATTGCATAATCATGCACTTCACTTGTGAGGAGCCTGTATCTTTCTTCACTTTCTCTTAGCGCATCTATCGATTTTCTTACCTCTGTTACATCTCTTAAAAAGCCGATCAATAAAAACTCACCGTTGATCTTTACCGGCGAAACAATAAACTCTACCTCAATCGGCGGTCCATCCTTACGGAGTGCGGGCTGTACAATTGGTTTGTTAAGTACAATGCCCGCGCCCGTTTTTAAAAAATTTTCCATTGCGCCTGCATGCACATCCCAATATCCTTGCGGCACAATAAACTCATTTAAACCCTTTCCTATTACTTCTTCCGCTTTCCATCCAAACATATTTTCCGCAGCCGGGTTCCATTTACGAATGATGCCCGTGCTGTTAATTACCACTATTGCTTCAGGTGCATTTGCAAATAATGTTTGCACCTGGTTTTCACTATCTCTCAGTTCGCTTTCAATTTTTTTACGCTGCTCAATTTCCTCTTCCATTTTTTTCTGCGACCGCATGGAAAAAGCAACCGGTAAATACCTTACAATAAAAAACACCGTTACCCAACTGATAACCCCGGTTAATAAACGTACCAGGGCATCTATCCGGTAAAAAGGAAACCAAAAAGAAACAGCATCTAAAAAATGGGTTGCACCACAGGCGAGGATAAAAGCGGCAAACAGAAAATATAGTTTAACAAACTCCGTATCTTTTTTACGGCTTATATATTTAATGATTACAAGAGGCAAAGTAAAATACGCTGACCAAATCAGCAGGTCGCTAATGATATAAAGCCAGCCGTGAAATTCACTCCATTTACCACAATGCCATCTCGGAGGCCAATCAGTATGTTCAAAAAACTTAGCAAAAAATTCTGTTACCTGATCCATCCATCTTATTGTTTTAACTGGCGGTTATCTTATCGGCGAATTTATAAGTATAATCTTATAAATTTTTGTTCAGCCGGACACCCCTTGGTGCAATCCAGAGATTGAACTTTTTTTGGAACAATCAAGAATGAATGCCGGGCAAGAGCTTAATAAAAATCCAACTCACAGTCAATATTTTTTCAATAAGACAAGGATGAAGGGTGGATTACAATACAATATAAAATAAGAAAAAAACAGACACTTCTGTTATAAACGGGAATACAATTAGCTTGTAGTTATTTCGTCGACAAAGTGTCTCCAGCATATAGGATCAATACTAAACGAGGTGGAGGCGAATGGCGTAATTAGTGATCTCCGCATTGTTTTTCATGTTCATTTTTTGCAAAATGCGGGCCCTGTAAGTACTGATGGTAGGATGGCTTAATGAGAGCTCTTCGGCAATTTCGGTAACTGTTTTACCCGAGGCAATCAGCAATAGGGTTTGATATTCCCGATCTGATAACAGCTCGTGAGGAAATTTATTATCGGGGTTTTCAAGCTGCGCTATGAGTTGCTCGGATACAAGTGGAGAAATATATTTTTTACCAGACAGAATTGTATTGATCGCCTTAACAAGTTCGGTATCTGCTGCATCTTTGGCGAGGTAGCCGAAAGCGCCGGATTTAAGAGCTCTTATCGCAATTTGTTCTTCTCGGTGAAAACTAAAGACCAGCACAGGAATATTTATTTCTTCATCTTTCAACTGTTTCAGGATATCAAGGCCGTTTCTACCCGGCATATCAATGTCTAATATGATCACATCCCAGGGTTGTTCTTTTACTATCTGGAATACTTCTCCCGAATGGGTTGCATACCCAAATTCAATGTTGGAAAATTCATTTACCAGGATGTGCTTTAATCCACTTCGTATTGCAGAGTGGTCATCCGCGATTAAGATCTTTTTAGGCTCCATTTATTTTTGCTATTAGTATAATCATTGTTCCTGCGTTAGGCTCACTCGTTATGGATAGTTTTGCTCCTATTAAATTGGCCCGTTCCCGCATGCCCAAGATACCCATCGAAAATGGATTGTCCAGTTTTTCTGTTACGATTCCTTTACCATTGTCTTCAATAGTAAGTTTCAATTTGTCATCCGGCTGTGTTATCTGTACGGTTATTTCAGTAGCCTGGGCGTGCTTCAAAATATTAGTAAGCGCCTCCTGGCAAATGCGGAAAAAGCAAGTGGACAACGCTTTCTCGAACTTATGGTCTCTTACATTTACATGCACCCTGGACTTTATACCCGTTTTGCTTTCAAACTCTTCTATCAACCACTCAATGGAAGTAATAAGTCCCAGTGTATCTAATATTCCGGGGCGTAATTCCGTTGCAAATTTTCTTAGTGACTGCATGGTGTTATCCACCTCACTGACCATGCTTTTAACCACATCAACCGCCTGTTTATCATGCTGGTAAGACCTGACGAGGGTAGAAAGACTCATTTTTATGCCCGCCAATTGCTGCCCGAATTCGTCATGGATCTCCCTCGCAATCCTGGAGCGCTCATCCTCAAGCAGGTTATTTTGTTGTTTCGCAAAATTCCGGATATCCATTTCCGTTTTAACGAGTTTGGCGTACATGTTTTTTCGTTCGGTAATATCTATCAATACATTCATAGCGCCTGTAAGCTCCCCGGCAGAATTAAAAAGCGGCGATGGGTAATGGAGCACACTATACGTTGCGCCATCGGGCCGCTTAAGCATTATTTCCATACCGGGTACAGATTTCTTTCTTCTGAGGGCAATAGCCGCCGGACTTTCCTCCGGCGCCATCTCAGTACCATCCGGCCTGTATATCTGCAGTGCACCGAACCAAAGATCTTTTCCAATCCTCGGCTCCCTGCCCCATAATGTTGCAGCCGCTTTATTGTACGATACTATCCTGCCGTATTCGTCGCATGTATAAAACGCTATAGGGAGATTTTGGATCAGGTAGGCATATTGCTTTTCACTTTCTGCAATCTTTTGGCTCGCCGACAGCCGGTCGGTTATATCTCTTGAATTAACGACAATGCCATTTACAGCAGGCTCATCTTTAAGATTAGTTATCACCGTTTCGAGCCATAAGTAATTGCCATCCTTATTGAGGAAACGAAAGGGAGCAACCTTCATTGTCTTTATATCCTGGAGTTGTGCAAAAGAATCATGTACACGTTCCCGGTCTTCGTGGTGAATAAAATCAAATACGTTCTTTCCGAAAAATTCTTCTGGTGAAATGCCAAGGATAGCCTCGGAACTGGAGCTTACATAATTATAATTTCCTTTATCATCCAGGATGGCCATCATATCGCCCCCTTCCTGCACCAGACTTTTAAATCTTTTTTCACTTAATGCCAGTTCTATTTCAGCTTTTTTTCTTTGCTGTACCTCATCTTTTAATTCGGAGAGTGGTTGTATTAAAAAAGCCCTGGGCAAATACCTGACAATATAATACACCGTTACCACACTTAAAATAGCCGTCACAATATGTACAAGCGCGCTGTATCGGAATGCCGGAAACCAAAACATGGTGGAATCCAGGAAAAAAATAATGCCGCAGGCAAACATAAAACACGTAACAAAAAGAGTACGCTTAATAATCCCGGAGAGTTGCTTTTTGGAAAAATACCTGGTAACGAAGAAAGGAATGCTAAAAAAAGATAGCCATATCAGCAGGTCGCTGAATATATACACCCATCCGTGTACATCCGGCCAGCGGCTATATTGCCAACGGTGTGCTGAATCAGAACTGCCGAATAAACTGGTAAAAAAATCTTTTATTTCTTTCATTGGGGAATAGGCTATCGAACAGAGTATGAGTTGCCAGAATTGAAGAATTTAAAATAAGCAGTTAAGTAAGTGGAACTTCTTTGCTTGGTTTAGTTCAGTATCGGGCTATTTAAATTCTCAGTTTAGGGGTTTATCATGTCCGTTCAGGCACATCTAATTTACAATAAATATCCGTTTAACCAAGTACGGTGTTATTGAGCAAATCGTTTTTATAAATCCGCTACAAATCAAGTCAGCTAAGAAAAAGGTATGCATCGCAAGACGGCCCATTCTTGTCCATATTTTATAATACTGCACAAGGAGGAAAAGTGATTTTGTATCAACCTTAGTAGAACAAATTTTACTAATGATTCAACCTTATTGCGTTGCCCGATAGGAGTTATCGGAATGTAATTAACTTAAAAGTATTAGATAGGCTGAATCAGGTAATAGGTTGATAATATTAATGAGCCGATTTTCTCATTAGGTTAAGACTAACCGTTAGGTTATAAGAATTATAGGGACTGCACCTTCGTTATAGGTCAATAAGCGAGGAATATATTCTACACACGAGCCTTTCCGTAAAAGCTGATTGGATATGTCGCAGCAAAATCAATCAACAAAACGGGGCATAAAAATTTCTTTATACACGCCGGTACTGAACTTTATAAAAGATTAGATTTTCTGTTACCATATCGCAAGTGGGATGACATATATGAAAACAAAAAAAATATTTATACCGGGGGAGAAATTATTGACGGGCATCCGTTTAATTGTATGGTGGTTTTTGCTGCCATCATTTGTTTTCATCAATTATTCGTTTGGTCAATCTGCAAGGGGCAAGAAAAAACTTCCGGTTATTACTCAAGCAGGGCAGCGCCCTAAACTTAAGATCGGGTCCATAGATTTTATATTGCCAAAATGGATGAAGGCTGGTCGTCCGGATACTGCAAGGGCTGGAATTTACACCATTCAGCTTGATACCAATACATTCAATCGGAATACTA
>JBDSAP010000309.1:0-23137 GCA_039922055.1 Ferruginibacter sp. | reverse complement strand
ATAATATTCCTCCATCCGGTGATGACCAATCAAAAAATAAAAACCGTTTTAATATTTATTGGATATATGGACTTGTGTTTGCATCCATAGTAGGCTACAACCTTTATCGGGGATCATCAAGTACAGGCGTTAGCGTCAACCAGATAGTGTTTACGGATCTTGTTAAGCAGGGAGACGTGAAGGAGATAAAAACCATTCGCAATAAAAAAATTGTACGTGTTTTTTTGAATAAGGATAGCCTTCAACAGAAGCAAGCCTACTACCAGGCGCTCTTAGGCAAAAACTATGAGTTAGCGCTAAAATCAACAGAACCTCAACTTTATTTTAGCATAGTAGATGATAAAACCTTCGCTACGCAGATGCAGGATTTTTATAAGGACAACCCTGCAATCAGGCACATACCTGACTCACCCGACGATGAGGGGGAATTGTTTGGCCAGATCATCACCACATTGTTACCGATTCTATTAATAGGCTTATTGTTTGTGATGATGATGCGTAAAGTGGGTGGACCCGGAGGCGGCAGCGGCGGACCTGGAGGCATCTTCAACATCGGCAAATCAAAAGCTACCCTGTTTGACAAGGCATCCAGGGTGAATATAAACTTTGGCGATGTAGCAGGCCTTGATGAGGCGAAAGTAGAAGTGATGGAAATTGTTGATTTTTTAAAGAATCCAAAAAAATATACGGCATTAGGCGGAAAGATACCTAAGGGCGCATTATTGATCGGACCTCCCGGTACCGGTAAAACACTTTTGGCAAAGGCTGTGGCAGGCGAGGCACAAGTGCCATTCTTTAGTTTAAGCGGAAGTGATTTCGTGGAAATGTTTGTGGGTGTTGGCGCCAGCCGTGTAAGGGACCTTTTTAAACAAGCCAGGGAAAAGGCGCCTTGCATCATTTTTATTGATGAAATTGATGCTATCGGTAGGGCGAGAGGTAAGAATATGATGATGAGTAATGATGAAAGGGAGAACACTCTTAACCAGTTACTCGTGGAAATGGATGGTTTTGGAACCGATCTTGGTATTATCATTTTAGCAGCTACCAACCGTCCGGATGTATTGGATTCAGCCTTGCTGAGACCAGGCAGGTTCGACAGGCAGATCTCAATAGATCGCCCGGACCTGGTGGGCAGGGAAGCAATTTTTAAAGTGCATTTGGAACCTATCAAAATATCTACTACGCTTGATATCTTAAAACTGGCTGAGCAAACTCCGGGATTTGCGGGTGCAGATATTGCCAACGTTTGTAATGAAGCTGCGCTGATTGCAGCAAGAAAGGGCAAAGATGCGGTGGACATGAGTGATTTCCAGGATGCAATTGACAGGGTGATCGGCGGTTTGGAAAAAAAGAACAAGATCATTTCGAAAGAAGAAAAAGAGATCATTGCCTACCATGAGGCTGGCCATGCAATTTGCGGCTGGTACCTGGAGCATGCATATCCATTACTAAAAGTAACGGTAGTACCAAGAGGAACTGCGGCGTTGGGATATGCTCAATACACACCCAAAGAACAATACTTATATAACACCGATCAACTGATGGACCAGATATGTATGACCCTTGGCGGTAGAGCGAGTGAAGACATATTTTTTGGCAAGATAAGCACCGGCGCAAGCAATGATCTTCAGCAGATCACCAAGATTGCCTACAGTATGATCACGGTGTATGGTATGAATGAAAAGGTAGGTAATATCAGTTATTACGATCCAAACCAGGAAAACGTTTTTATCAAACCTTATAGTGAGGAAACGGGTAAAATGATCGACCAGGAAGTTCGAAATTTGATCGATATAGCATATATCAGAACTAAAAAATTGTTGACCGAGAAAAAAGAAGCAGTTGAGTTGTTAGCTAAGGAATTACTGAAGAAGGAAGTGTTGTTTAAAAGCGATGTTGAAAGCCTGATCGGTAAAAGACCGTATGAAGAGAAGAAGGCATTGGACATAGATCCACCTACTCCGGAGCAACCAATAGCCGACGAACCACCAGCCGGCTTACCTCCCGAATTAAAAAATCCGCCTCAAATATAACCGGCTATGGCTGTATCAAAGGCAAGAGAAAATATATTAAAAAAAATTAGGCAGGCACTGAGTAATCCAGTGCCTTTGCCTTTTCCATCAAGCGAGGGCAGGGCTCCGATTTTTTCACCAGTGGGCGGCGATCTCGAAGTAATATTTGCCGAAGAGTTCACGAAGATCCAGGGGCAATTTGCATTTTGTATCAATGAAACAGAACTTAATCAACAAGTACAACAATTGATCGCTGGCAGGGAATGGTCAAAAATATATTGCAACGAAGACAAATGGAATAGCCAGTTCAGTAACACTATTAACTTAGCAGGCTGCGATGTATCCATAACAGGATGCGAATACCTGGTGGCACGTACTGGTAGCATAGTAATGAGCGCCGCACAGCAAAGCGGCCGCACGGTAAGTGTGTATGCCCCGGTTCATATCTGCATCGCATATACAAGCCAATTGGTGTATGATATCACCGATGCACTGCAATTGCTGAAAGATAAATATGCGGACAACTTACCTTCACTGATCACATTTGCCAGTGGACCCAGCCGGACTGCCGATATTGAAAAAACTTTGGTCACAGGCGTACATGGCCCTAAAGAGGTATTTTTATTTTTAGTTGATCGGGGTGCTGAGTAAATTGATCTTTCACCTCGTAATTTTATGGTATTGACAGTAAATACATTTGCTTTGCCAAACAGATAAACTAAGCCGGTTAAGGCGCCTTACAAAATAATAATGGAACTAAGCCCTGGAAAAAAAATATATTTCCTCTCCGATTTTCATCTTGGTGTGCCGAATGCGGCTGCCAGCCTGCAAAGAGAAAAAAGGATCGTTCGTTTTTTAGATAGTATCAAAACAAATGCAGCCGAAATATTCATCGTCGGCGATATGTTTGATTTTTGGTTTGAGTATTCTACGGTGGTTCCAAAAGGTTATACACGAATTTTTGGCAAGATAGCAGAGCTGACAGATGCCGGCATCCCCATTCATTTTTTTGTGGGTAATCATGATATGTGGATGAGGGATTATTTTCAAAAAGAATTGAATGTGCCTGTTTATTTTGAACCTAAAACATTTCAATTCAACGGTAAGAAATTTTACATTGGTCATGGTGATGGATTAGGCCCCGGCGATACGGGATATAAATTCATAAAGAAGATCTTTCGCAACAAAGCCTGTCAATGGCTATTTGGGATATTGCCGCCAGCTATTGGCATTGGCGTTGCAAATTATTGGTCTCATAAAAGCAGGAGCGCTGCCGGTGCTGAGCCAGAACTTTTTTTAGGCGAAGAAAAAGAGTGGCTTTTAGTGTATGCCCGTGAAGTATTAAAAAAGGAGCATTTTGATTATTTTATTTTTGGTCACCGGCACTTACCCATCAACTTTCCGCTGAGTGAAACAAGCCGTTATATTAATCTTGGAGAATGGATAAATTATAACAGTTATACAGTATTTGATGGAGAGAAGGTGGAGCTGAAATATTTTGAAAAAGATTCCGATTCATTTTATAGCAAATAAAAAAACTAAAGACTGTCAATAGCAAATCATGCCAGTTAAAAAGATTTTTGTTCTTTTCTATCTATGCGTTTTTGCCGCTATAAATAGCTATGCCCAAAAAGATTCCACCTTTATTTTTAATAAGATCATTCCGGGTGAATTTTCATTTTTTACAGTCGATAACCTGGAGAATATTTATCTCGTAAACAGCAATGATCAGTTAAAGAAGATAAACGCAAATGGCGATTCGGCAGGCGTGTTTAACAACGTTCGCAAATATGGCAAGCTCTTTTCTATCGATGCTACCAACCCACTCAAGCTGTTATTGTATTACAAGAACTTTTCAACAATTGTTGTATTAGATAGATTCCTGAATGTTCGCAATACTATTAACCTGCTTAAAAAAAATATTTTCAAAGTCAAAGCCATCGCCACTTCTTACGACAACAATATCTGGTTGTTTGATGAAGGCGATAGCAAACTAAAAAAGATAGATGAGAATGGGGATGTACTGATGGAAACGGTGGATTTCAGGAACCTGTTCGACACAGTTCCATCACCCATTCAAATCACAGACCAGGACGGCTTTTTATATTTATACGATCCTGCAAGAGGATTTTATACGTTCGATTATTACGGATCGTTAAAAAATAATATGCCTTTCCTTAATTGGAATAATACAGAAGTAATAGGAAAGAATATCTATGGTTTTAGCGATAGCACGCTTTATCAATACCAGTCCGGTTCGTTAAAACTGGTGACGTTTCCTTTACCAGCTTTTTTTAAAAATACCCTCCAGGTAAAAGCAGCTAATAATAAAGTGTACCTGCTGCAACCCAATGGCGTACAGCAATTTTTAATCAAATAATTCACTACATAATCCTTTCCGTTGAATATGGATTTCCTTGATCAGATTTTTTTTGATAACACCGTCAGAAGCTACCTTATTGTTGGCGGGTTGATATTATTGGCTTTCATATTAAAACGATATGTATCCCGCTATATCGCTTCGATATTTTACAGGGTTATACAAAGGATATGGAAAACTGTGAGCCGTCCAAGTTTTATCAACCTGGTAGTGCAGCCGTTGGAGTGGTTTGTGGTGATATTGATTGCTGTATTTGCTATTGATAAATTAAATTTTCCGACTGCCTTAATGTACACTTTGTATGGCCATTCCACCGCAGACATACTGTCGAGAACAGGGACAGCCATTCTTATCATTGCTTTTATTTGGGTGGTGCTTAGGCTAATGGATTTTATCGCCCTGGTGCTTGAAGAAAAAGCCAATCTTACAACCGACGCAAGGGATAATCAACTCATTGTTTTCTTCCGGGATTATTTGAAAGTGATCATCGGGGTATGTGGTGTGTTGCTGATCATCAAAGCCTGCTTCAATCAGCCACTCGGCAATTTGCTTACAGGGCTAAGCATTGTTGGCGCTGCTTTAGCGCTCGGGGCAAAAGAAAGTCTTGAAAACCTGATCGCTTCATTTATTATATTTTTCGATAAGCCATTCTTTACCGGCGATACTGTTAAAGTAAATAACGTAACCGGCAAGGTGGAAAAGATTGGCCTTCGCAGCACACGTATACGCACGGGGGATAAAACTTTAGTAACAGTTCCCAACAAGCAAATGGTAGACTCCATGGTAGATAACTGGAGTATGAGGACCGAACGCAGGGCTGAGATACGGCTCGATCTATCAGTGAAAACCTCCCTGGCCGTTATTGAAACATTATTGGACGAGTTGAAAAAAATATTGGCAAAATATAGTGAAGAGATCCCCACCCAATCCGTGTTTCTAAAAGAAGTCAATAAAAATGGGATGACGATAGTTATTGAGTATTTTACCTGGTCAATTCCAATGGAGGAGTTTGATATATTAAAGCAAACCATCAATCTGCAGGTCAAAAAACTATTGGAAGAAAACGATGTTGAATTTAGCGGTGAAGCCAGGACAATAGTGATCAGTAATGATGCAAGGGAAAATTAGATCTCTCGTTTCCCCGGTTTTTGAATATTTGGTAAAAAATCCGTTGTATTCCTTTGTGGACTTGATACCATTTGTTTCAATGATGTCCAATTGCACCCACCTCTCTGCCAACTTTTGAAAAGTTGCTTGCTGAAAATGCCGGGCGGTTACCACTGGATTAGATTTTTATATAAAAATTTGGTGTTCTTTAACACTAAAGGTTGCTATAAGGAATGATTGATTACGATTTTCTGGCACGGTTTTAAAGAAAGGTATATAAACCATAAACCTCTTTAACCATGAAAAAAAATCATTTATTGATTATTGTTGCCCTTATTGCGGCAACCGCCGGGATCTATTCCTGCGCCAAAGACAACAAGAACTCCACCTTACAAGTGCGGCTAACTGATAACCCCGTAGCATTCCAGGAAGTGAACGTGGATATTCGTGAAGTAAGAGTGAAATTTACTGACGATGCTACTGAGAATGACTGGATTACTTTAACCACCAATGCCGGCGTGTATGACTTGCTAAAATTGCAGGGCGTAGATACTGCGCTGGCAACGGGATTGCTATCTACCAACACTGTACACCAGTTAAGGTTTGTATTGGGGCCCAACAACACAATTAAAGAAGACGGGGTTGTATATCCGTTGGTGATACCAAGTGGTTCGCAATCAGGTTTAAAGATCAATCTAAGCAAAGAACTGAAGGCAACTTCTGAAACACTGGTGATAGATTTCGATGCAGCGTTGTCTGTTACTAAAGAAGGAACCGGAGATTATAAACTTCGCCCCGTAATCAAAATAAAATAAATTGACTTTTGTTATAATTCCAATGGCTCCTTTATGGGGCCATTTTTTTAAACTCGTTCTACAAATAGGTTGCCCTATCCGGCAAGAGTAACATATATTTTGATCTATTGCTTTGTATGAAATGGTATCGGGATTAAATCAACGACATTCAAATTATAAATTCGCTTTCAACTCATTCAAAAATCCTTTGAGCTTTTTCAGGGATTCAATCATCACGAATTTTTCATCAGCAGTTTTACTGTTCTTTAAAAAATCCTTGGCGCCCTGCATGGTGTATTTTCTTTCCCTGGTCAAATGATAAATAAGCTGGATATTTTTAATATCCTCCGGCCGGAAAAGACGGTCCCCCTTTCCATTTTTTTTAGGCTTTAAAATATCAAACTCATTTTCCCAAAGCCGGATAAGCGATTGGTTTACTTTGAACATGTCAGCAACCTTGCCAATGGAATAATACATTTTTTGATAAAGCACTTCATCTTCGGGAACGTCTATAAGATCAACACCGGCGCTCATTTCCTTCAGGCTTTTTCTTCCACGGGTTGATTTTTGTTTGACGGGCGCAGGTTCAGGCGCCGGCAATGGCCTGCTTATACGCTTAGGGGCTTTCTTCTCCGCAACCGGTTGTTCCGGAATATCCCCAAAATCAAAAGCTATTTGTTTTTCAGCCATTATCACATGAATTAATCAAAGCTTTTTGCACTTCCTGTGGCCGCCAGTTTAAGCAGCCGGTCGTATTGCTCTGCATTCAGATCATTATAGAAAAAGTATACAGGATCAACCGGGCGGCCATTAATATGCACCTCGTAATGGCAATGCGGGCCTGTACTTGCTCCTGTACTTCCAACCCAACCAATTACTTCACCTCTCTTCACCCGCTGCCCCGGCCTCACTTTCATTCTTACAAGGTGGCCATACAACGTTTCGTAGCCATACCCGTGATTGATAATAATACTATTACCAAATCCACTGCCAAACTCTGCTTCCTTTATAGTTCCGTCGCCGGTAGCATATACAGGCGTGCCCTGTGTGGCAGTAAAGTCAAGCCCATTATGCATTTTAGGAATACCATAAATGGGATGAATACGGTACCCATATCCACTTGCGATCCTCGTCAGGTCCTTATTACTTACCGGCTGTATCGCCGGGATGCTGGCCAATTTATTTTCCTGGTTATTGATTAGCTTTTCAATATCCTTATAGCTATTCACCTGGTAGGCTATCCTGGCGCTGATGTTATTCAAAGAATTGGCAATGTTTTTACTCAACACTTCATCATTCATCACGTTTATCTTGTCCAGTTCTTTTTTCTTTTCTGTTAGTTTTGCACGTGCACTGTCCGGTACGGGATTAGCTTCAAAAATAGAGCGGTACACTTCATTATCCCTCTTTTCAAGGTCTGCCATTTGTTGTTGTAAAGTTTTCACTTTATCATTCAGGATGGCATAATTATCTTTCATCAACTCCAACCTTATTTTTGATTCCTTATCAGTAGGGCGGGGAATAAATTTAGTGTATAACCAAATGATCAGTGCAGAACTCACAAGCAGGGCCGATAAAAATCCAAATATCCTTAACAGCTTAACCCTTATAGGTGTCACCAGTTTTTCGTATCGAAGTGTATTGGTATTATAATAGTATTTGATTTTTTTCATAGACCTCAACTCCCGCAGGAACTTTTGAAGTGTTTGTGACTTTTATCGTTTTAGTCAATAAATATAAGGCTATTCTACCTTTGTATTTCCGGGGTATATTCAACCCTTAATTCTTTACCTTTGCCGCCACGCAGGCAAAGGCGTGCAAAGATAGACGGATAAATTGCAAAAATCAACCCAAAACGACCGGCGGTAAAATGCGAGCGCCACTACAAATTTCTCTCTGCACATGGATGAACAACTCTCTTCAAAGGCAATACGAAACCAATTTTTTGACTTCTTCAGATCGAAGGGACATACCATTGTGCCTTCTGCTCCCATTGTTTTAAAAGATGACCCCACTTTGTTATTTACAAATGCAGGAATGAATCAGTTCAAAGATTTTTTTCTTGGAAATAAAACTGCACCGTATAAAAGAGTAGCTGATACTCAAAAGTGCCTACGGGTAAGTGGGAAACACAATGACCTTGAAGAAGTGGGAGTGGATACCTATCATCACACTATGTTTGAAATGCTCGGCAACTGGAGCTTTGGTGATTATTTTAAAAAGGAAGCGATTGAATGGAGCTGGGAGTTGCTTACGGATGTTTATAAACTTGATAAGGAAAAATTATATGTAACCGTTTTTGAAGGGGATGAAAAAGAGGGAATACCAAAGGATGAAACAGCCTATAATGAATGGAAAAAATACCTTCCGGAAGCTCGGATTTTACCGGGAAATAAAAAAGATAATTTTTGGGAGATGGGAGATACCGGTCCTTGCGGCCCTTGCACGGAAATACATGTGGATTGCCGGACAGATGAAAAAAGAAGGATAGTGGATGGCAGTACGCTGGTAAACCAGGATCATCCGCAAGTGATCGAAATATGGAACAATGTTTTTATTCAATACAATCGCCGGAAAGATGGCAGCCTGGAGACCTTGCCTTCACAACACGTGGATACAGGAATGGGATTGGAGCGCCTGGTAAGGGTATTGCAAAAGAAGCAAAGCAATTACGATACAGATATTTTCAGTGAAACAATTGCTGAAACAGGCAGGATCGTAAATAAAAAATATACAGGCAACGATGATAAGGAAAGTATAGCTTTTCGGGTGATCGCAGATCATATACGTGCTATTGCCTTTACCATTGCAGACGGGCAATTGCCATCTAATACAGGCGCAGGGTATGTGATTCGGCGGATACTGCGTAGGGCTGTACGCTACTATTATACTTACCTTGATTATAAGCAGCCTTTATTGTTCCAGTTACCTCCCTTGCTTGCACAGCAATTCGATGACGTGTTTCCTGAACTGCAAAAGCAAAGCGACTTTGTAACGAAGGTTATCAAAGAAGAAGAAGAAGCCTTTTTAAGAACCCTGGATAAGGGATTAAAAAAGATCGATGCGATAATAGTAAATCATGAACCAGGAGATGCAATGTCAGGTTCCGATGCCTTTGAATTATTGGATACCTATGGTTTTCCTATCGACCTTACCAGGCTGATTGCAACTGAAAATAGCCTCGCAATAGATGAGAGCGGATTTGAAAAAGAAATGCAACAGCAAAAAGATCGCAGTCGGTCTGCCGCTTTGCTGGATACAGAAGATTGGGTAAGCCTAACCGATAACCGAACCAACACTTTCGTCGGCTACGATTCACTCGAAGCCCAAAGCAACGTGACCCGGTACCGTAAAGTAAGTTCCAAGTCAAAGGAATTTTTTCAACTTATTTTGGATATCACTCCTTTTTATGCAGAAAGTGGCGGCCAGGTTGGTGATACCGGTACTTTACAATTTGGAGATGAAATAATTAATGTAACCAATACCAAAAAGGAAAACGATCTTATCATCCATTCCACTGATAAATTACCGGCAGATATCACTACAACTGCACAGGCAAAAGTCAACAGTCAAAGAAGAAAGGCCATTACTATACACCATAGCGTTACTCATTTAATGCATGCGGCCTTACGCAATATATTGGGTAAACATGTGGCACAAAAAGGCAGTCTCGTAAATGATGAACACCTACGTTTTGATTTCTCTCATTTTGCTAAACTAACTGACGAGGAAATTGCTGCGGTTGAAAATATGGTGAATGAAAAAATAAGGGAGAATATACCGGTAGTGATTCAATACAAGAACAAAGAAGAGGCGATCTCAATGGGAGCGATGGCATTGTTTGGTGAAAAATATGGCGACGTGGTAAGAGTGGTTATTATTGATCCCGCTTACTCACTGGAATTATGTGGCGGTACGCATGTAGGTTTTACGGGTGAACTGGGGATTTTTAAAATAAAACACGAAAGCGCCATTGCCGCAGGTGTACGCCGAATAGAAGCCGTCTGTGGTTCTGCTGCTTTGCAATATATCAGCGAGGCTTATGCAGAACTGAATAATATTCGTGAACTTTTAAAAAACTCGAAAGATCTAAGCAGGTCCGTTCAAAATTTATTGACGGAAAATACGGCGTTATCAAAACGTATTGAGGGCCTTGAAGCAAGGCAACTGGTAGGCATACGAAATGAACTGCTCCAAAAAGATGAGATCATCAATAATGTAACTTTTGTTGGCGATATAATAGAAGTAAGCAATGGAGATGCATTAAAGAAATTGTGCGTTGATCTTAAAAATCATCTCCATGATCATGTAGTGGTTTTGTGCAGTAATATCGATGGTAAGGCCTTTGTTGCGCTTGGGATTTCTGATACGGTAGTAGCCGCAAAAAACCTGGATGCAACCAAAATTATCAAAGAGCATATTGCGCCACTTATAAAAGGCGGAGGAGGAGGACAAAAGAACCTGGCAACAGCCGGTGGCCAGGATATCAGCAATTTGAAAGGAGTAATAGAGAAAATAAAAACCTTGCTGAGTTAGGATTACTAACACCTTTCAATACGATCATTTTTTTTGAAGTCAACCTATTTCGAATTATACAAGGTTTACCATATAGTATAAAGTTTACACCTTTTAAAAAGGTGTAAACTTTATATAGACCTAATCTAATTATTGGTAGCAAACAGGTCTTTGCCGCCGAAAATTTGAACTGGGCAGGACGGAGATTGGCCCTTTTGAAAGGTTGCTAAAAACCTTGCGGTGAATTCAATCACTGGGACAAGACATAAAATATTTCTTCCTTACAATTTAGCATTGCTGCCAGCAAAATAAAAACTTATGTTAAAGGCAAAAAATAATATGCGAAGGGTTTCGTAATTGTAAATTTTGCCCTACATTTGATGTACTAAAATTTTCGTACATAAAAAAAGTCATTATGAAAAAGGTATTATTATTTGCTACTTTATTCGCCTTGGCAGGGTTGCCAGGTATAGTGTCTGCACAGGATACTAAGGAAGAGAAAGTAGAAAAAAATGAGAAAGTGGAAAAAAATGAGAAGCCAGAGAAAAAAGAAGTGCAGGAAATTATCATTCGCAATAAGAACAGTAAAGACCTGAACCTGAAGGTTGAGATCAATGGAGACAAGGTTACTGTAAATGGCAAACCACTTTCCGAATTTAAAGACGACGGAGTAACTATCAATAAACGTAAAATGACAACCACGGGCAGAGGCCGTAACATGACCTTTGATTTTGGGGACGATGCGATGGCTTTTAATATGGATAATGATTTGTTGAAAGGCTGGGGAGACAAAGAAGTAATTAAACCATTCCTTGGAGTTACTACCGACAAAACGGACGAGGGCGCCTTGATCACCGATGTGGTAAAAGGAAGCGCTGCAGAAAAAGCCGGATTAAAGGAAGACGATATTATAACCAAAGTGGGCGATAAAAAAATAACTGATGAGGAAAGCTTAGCAGAGTTGGTATCTGCCAGTAAGCCCAAAGAAACCGTAAAAATAACTTACACAAGGAACGGGAAAGAGAGCACTGTGAAAGCCACGTTAGGAGAACACATAATAAGTGGCCCCATGGCCTATGCATTCAAAACGCCAAAGGGCAAGGGGCAAATGAGAGCTTTTACGGTTCCAAAATATGCGCCTGCTCCAAATATGGATATCTATAGTGGAGACGGAACGTTGCATTTCGACGATTTAGCGGACGCTTATAATTTTAGTCCTAACGCTGCATTTCCGCGTCACAAGAGACTTGGCCTTAAGATCCAGGATACGGATGAGGGCGGCAATGTAAAAGTGATAGATGTGGAAGAAGGATCTGCGGCAGAAAAAGCCGGTCTTAAAAAAGACGATGTTATCACAGAGATCAGTGGAAAGAAAATCGCCAACACAGATGAGGCAAGAGAACAATTGAATCCGGCGGAAGCTAAATCATCCTATCCCGTTAAAGCTTTGCGGAATGGCGCGGAAATGACCTTTGATATAAAAATTCCTAAAAAACTGAAGACTGCCAATTTATAATTGTAAAGAAAGTATAGCCAATGCATGAGCCATTATCAATAGCCGCTATTGTTAATGGCTTTCTGCTTTCTATGATCAACCGCCTCAACAGCCAGTGAATGACCATAATGACCATCTGAATCTGGCAACTTTCAGTACCTTTGCCGCTGTGATAAAAAATGAAAAATACGAGGTAGTGATCGGGCTGGAAGTCCATGCCCAGTTGCTCACCAAAAGCAAATTGTTTTCCGGGGACAGTGCCAGCTATGGTGGCGCACCTAATACCCACATTAGCCCAATTACTTTAGCGCATCCGGGTACTTTACCTAAAATGAACAAGAAAGCAATTGAATTCGCTATTAAACTCGGATTGGCGCTACGCTGTGAAATTGAGCAGGAAAATTATTTTGCCCGCAAAAATTATTTCTACCCCGACCTTCCCAAGGGCTACCAAATAAGTCAGCACACAACGCCCATTTGCAAAAATGGGTTTGTAAAAATCAAAGTAGATAATGTTGAAAGAAGTATCCGCTTGAATAGGATACACATTGAAGAAGATGCAGGCAAAAGTCTTCATGATGTGGATGAAAATTTTACCGCTATTGATCTTAACCGGGCCGGAGTGCCTTTACTCGAAATTGTTAGTGAGCCCGACTTACATAGTAGTGATGAGGCATTTGCATATTTGACGGAGCTGAGAAGATTAGTGCGTTGGCTGGATATATGCGATGGAAATATGGAAGAAGGTAGCATGCGTTGCGATGCGAATATTTCTATCCGGCTAAAGGGCGAGCAAAAGTTAGGTACCCGTGTAGAAGTGAAAAACCTAAATAGTATCCGGAATGTAAAAAGGGCGATTGACCTGGAGATGGAAAGATTGATCGGGCTAGAAGAAAACGGCGAAAAGATCATCCAGGAAACGAGGAGCTACGATGCAGATAACAACACTACTTTTTCGCTGCGCAATAAAGAAGAAGCAGATGATTACCGTTACTTCCCTGACCCAGATCTTACACCTTTCCATATCACTGATATTTTTCTGCAACAGGTAAAAGATTCACTGCCTGCATTGCCGGAAGAACTTGAGAAAAAATATAAAGAAGAATATAACTTGTTGCCGTATGATGCCCAGGTGATTTGCAGTGACAGATCGCTGGTAAATTATTTTGAGGCTATCATTAGCTATACCAATAATTATAAAGCTGGTGTAAACTGGTTAATGGGGCCGATAAAATCTTACCTCAATGATCATGTACTTGAGCTAAGTGAGTTCCCTTTGTCAGCACAAAATATTGCCTCACTTATTCAACTGGTTGACGAAGGCAAAACAAATTTCAATATTGCATCTACCAGGATAATGATGGCATTGGTGGTGAATCCTCACAGGACACCTTTAGAGATAGCCCAGCAATTAAACCTGATACAGGAAAGCGATAGCGGATCCGTTGCTGCCTGGGTGGATGAAGTGATCGAAAAAATGCCGGAAAAGGTAAAGGAGTACAGGAGCGGGAAAAAAGGATTGATAGGATTGTTTGCAGGCGAAATTAAAAAGTTGAGTAAAGGCAAAGCAGATATGACGGTGGTAAATAAATTATTGGTAGAAAAATTAAATTAAATGAAGCAAGGGATAAAAATACTTTCAATGGTGATTGGTACTGCCATTTTAATTTCCTGTAATAATGAAGAGCAAAAAGGAAAGTTTACTGTTTCCGGCGAATTGAAGAATGCCCCAGACCAGGAAATTTACCTGGAAGAATTATATTTTGCTCAGAAAGAACCTGCTGTACTCGATACAGGCAGCATGAAAAAGGGAAAGTTTTTCGTTTCAGCCATATCGCCGGAAGAGGGACTTTACCGGCTGCGGCTTCAAAAAAGTGAAGCGCCATTTTTCTTTATAAATGATAAAGCCGGCATCAGCTTTTCGGCTGACTACAACGATCTGTCATCGGATAAAATACGATTCAATTCCCCTGCGAATGCGTCTTTAAAAAAATTTATGGCAGGAGTTGAAAAATATCAAAAGGACCTGGAAGAGAAATCAGCATTGCAGCAACAGTATCCAACAAAGTCTGAAACAGATAGTGTTTACCAGGTGATGACCAAAGATTATGAAGCAAAAGAAAACGATTATAAAAATTACGTGCTGCGCTATTTAGATACAACAGCCAGTCCTGTTATAGCGCTATTTACACTTGGGTACACCCGTAATATTGAACCTGATAAATTAGAAAAAGCTGTTGGCGGGCTTACAAAGCGCTTTCCTCAAAACCAGCAAATAGCCGGAATAGTTTCGCAATACACCCAGGAGATAGCGCAGCACAAAGGCAAGCCACATGAAGGTGGAATTGCGCCGGATATAAACATGCCGGACACCAGTGGCAAACCATTTGCATTAAGCATTCTCAAAGGAAAATATGTACTGGTAGATTTTTGGGCAAGCTGGTGTGGCCCATGCCGGGAAGAAAATCCCAACGTAGTTAAAGCATATAATACATTTAAGGATAAAAATTTCACCGTGTTAGGTGTCTCGCTTGATAAAGAAAAAGACTCTTGGATAAAAGCCATCGCAGATGATAAGCTATCCTGGTATCATATCAGCGATCTCAAATACTGGAGCAGCGCCGCAGTTAATTTGTACGGATTTGACGGGATTCCTTATAATGTGCTTGTAAATCCCGCAGGTAAGATTGTGGGATCCAACCTGCGGGGAACTGATTTGGAGACGAGACTCGCTGAACTATTGAAATAGGGAAAGGCACTTTTTTGTTGGGACTGGTGAGTATGTTTAAATCTTCTTTTCTGAATCACTCAAAGTCAAACATACTTCAGGACGGCATTTTATTTTCCACTGTTATTGTGAATATTTGCTTTCATCATTTATAGATCGGCGCAATCTTTTGAAACCTGCACTGTAATTTTGATAAAAATTAAAGGCCGCAGTGTTTAACTGCGGCCTTCAAAACTGCGATTTTATAATGATCGATTATTGCCTAATCAACCCACAATTTATTAAGCGATTTTTCGGTTGAAGAAGCTGGCCAGATATATCCTTCATCTGAAGGGCCTTTGGCCCCTGCCGCCCCTTTTGCAGGAATGGTTTGCAATAATCGCATGAGATCGTTATTTCGTAACCCTTCGCCAAGGAACTCTATTCTTCGTTCTGTCATGATCGCATTAATAAGATCACTTGGAGCGGCGAAATCTGCTGTAGTAAACGTTGTATTAGGGTCAGACCTATGGCGAACAGCATTTAATAAATCAATAGATAGTTGCTCCACGCTATTTTTAGAACGAACTATTCCTTCTGCGTAGTTCAACAAAACTTCTGCCCACCTAATCACGGGAGCAAAATCTGCAGGCGCAGGTGTGGGGTATTTGGTTAAATATTTCTTACCTAGATTAACTGCTGAAGTGGAAGTAAAAATAAAAAGCCTTCGATCGTCTGTCGCAGACCAGCCGGGATTGGCGATAATCCCATTCGGATTTAAGGAAAATATTGAGCCGTTCCCATTTGCGGAAGCATAGTAGTACGCTTGCAGGCCGTTTTGTGTTCCGGGAATATCTCCCGCAGTAGTTGTAAATGGCAAAGAAAAAATAGATTCCGTGGTAATATAACCCGCTTTAAATACATCCACTATTTTTGGCTGTAAGGCATGAAGAACACCGGTGCGACCAACAAATGGAGCAGCATCCGGTACTATCTTGACTCCTTCAGAGACTACCTTGTCATATTTTTGCATGCTCAGATAAACCCTTGTTTTCAAGGCAATCGAAGTATTGCGATGGGCACGAATTGTATTTTGCCCGGTGCCTGTGTAAGAGAGCGGTAGGTTTGCTTCTGCAAAGTCAAGATCACTTATTATCTGTGTATACACTTCTGCCACTGTATTTCTTGCCATGTCAGATGCGCCTGGCCCTTTAATTCCGGTTAGGCGGAGCGGCAATCCCAACTTGCCGCCATTGCCATCAGCATAAGGTCTTGCGTAATATTGGAGTAAACTGTAGTACGATAGCGCCCTTATTAATCTTGCCTCGCCGAGATAATTGTTGCTCAATGTAGGTCCAACTACTGCACTTCCTGTGCTTGCCATTCCGTCAATAAATAGATTGCAACTGTTTATAGTAAGGTATGCCTGGTTCCATAAATTTACCACCGCATTGGCCGAATTGGTAGGATTCAGCGCCCACACGTCTGCATTTGTTACAAGGTTCGGGTCTTCTAATAAAAAATCTTCGCCCCTGATATCACCGTAAACAATGTAACGGCCCCCATAGAAAAGACCACTTTTAAGTTGTGAGTATAAGGCGAGCACCTGGTTAGCTATTCGATAAGGCTTGTCGAATGCACTGGCATCGGAGATAACCGTATCAGGAGTTGGGCTTAGGAGGTCTTTTTTACAGGAGAAGGAGGGAAAAAGACCTATCGAGATCAGGACTATATATATGAGTTTTTTCATCTTATTTTATTTAAAAATTATTACTAAAAGCTTACGTTAACACCTACAGTTATGGTACGACCGTTTGCTAATGTATTTCTATCTACGCCGGGAGCTGTTGCAGCATTACCGTTTGTAGAAACTTCAGGATCCGGCCCTGGATAATTACTGAAAATTGCCACATTTTGTGCGCTTACATAAAACCTTGCAGCGCTCACATTAAACTTACTCAGTAAAGACTTCTGCAAATTATATCCGACCTGCACTGTTTTCATTTTTACAAAGTCTCCTTTGAAAACATTGACATCAATAGGTATACCTCCATTGGAAGTATTATCATTCAAAACGGGTTTGGGAATATTAGTTATATCTCCTGGCTTTTGCCAATAATTTAATACATCGACCGAGTTGTTCCAAAAGCGCTGGTCGTGCAGCCCAGCATTTGATCCATAATAAATATAAGAACCGAATTGGTAGGTAAACAAGATGTTTAACTCAAAACCTTTATACGAAAAAGTATTATCCCACCCTCCGTAGTATTTTGGTTGCGCATTTTGATATAATACAGCATCATCAGCCTGGTTGATAGCTATTGCCTTGCCATCTTTATTTACATATTGAGTGCCATCTGCGTTAGACCAGTTGAACTGACCCGCAGGAAGTGTTCCTCCGTGTTGATAGTATACTTTTTGACCCGCAGCATTAAGAAAGATCCTTCTTCCTGTTGCCGGATCTACTCCCGCGGTACGCACTACCCACAAATAGCCAGCAGATTTTCCTACTACTGTTTTGTTGATAGTTTCAAGTGTACTGGTCGCAGTAAGTATTTCGGTTAATCCTGGGGCCAACGCAGTCACTTCATTTTTATTGGATGAGAAATTGAATGATGTATTCCAGGTGATCGCAGAATTAATGATTGGAGATGCATTTACGGAAAGCTCAATTCCCTTATTATACATTTCCCCAACGTTTTGAAATATTACTCCTCCGGGTACACCTGCAGATGGCGCCTGTGGTACGTTCAATAATAAATTATCGATGTTGTTCTTATATACCGCGAAATCAAAAGTTAACCGGTCTTTAAACAAGCCAAAGGTGGCGCCTATATCGGTTTTGGTGCTAGTTTCCCATTGTATATTTGGATTTCCAATCACGTTAAAACTAAGTGTTGCGTTGCCACCATATAGACCTGAGCCATAAGTTGAGTAAGGAGCATAGTTGCCAATACCCGACAGGTTACCAACTTTACCATAGCTTCCTCTCAATTTGAAACCTGAGAAAATTATATTGATTCCTGCATCAGCCCAAAACTTTTCCTGTGCTATCTCCCAGCCTGCAGAAGCTCCCCAAAACGTGTTTTCTTTAACGCCCAGAGCTGAATATTCATCCTTCCTTACATTTCCGCTCAGGAAATATTTCTTATTATAATTGTAGTTTAAACGTCCAAACGTAGAATAAAGGTAATTTTCTCCGAATAGTAAATTGGATGCATTGTTAGTAACGAATCCGGCCTGTACATCTGTATAGGCAGAATCAGAGAGGGTGCGCCGATTAAGACCAAAACCCCGAGTGGTGCGGCGTTGTTGTTCATTACCCAGCAATAGATTAAAACTGTGGTTACCAACGCCGAAATCAGCTTGTGCGGTGTTAGTCCACAACCAGGTTTTATCCTTTGAGTAAGCAGCAGTTGCAGCTCCACCAGGCCCAATGCCGGTCCCAAAACCATCACCATGATATGGATTAAAAAATATATCATTATCAATCAGCATATTATCTATGCCGTAAGTGCTTCTTAATGTCAGCCAGTTCACTGGCTTAATCTGCAAGTAAACATTTGATTGAAGATGATTGACCTCGTTATTGGAACGGTTGAGGTTCAATAACATTGTAACATTGTTAAATGTGTAAGGATTTGCTCCATTAACCAGGCTTCCTTGTGAGCCGATTGATGTTCCCGAGGCGTAGTTAAACGTTCCATCGCTATTGTATGGAGAAATATTTGGTGGCAATGCAAATGCTAAGCGAGCTGCACCGGCAGAAGCGAAACCTTCTCCCGGAAGGGAACCCGACGAGCCTGCAATGATGTTTTTTTCATCGGAATAAGCGACCTTACCTCCGATAGTAATTGCTTTATTTATCCTACTATCTATATTCAATAAGAAATTCAAACGCTCAAAATCATTTCCTCTTAAAATGCCTTCCTGTTTAGTATAGCCGCCTGATAAATAATAGGTAGTCCCTTCATTTCCCCCGGAAACGTTCACATTATGCCCTTGGGAAAATCCTTGCCTATACACCTCATCATACCAGTTGGTATTAACAGGTTTACCGTCCGGACCCGTAGGAATAATAAACTGACCGGTAGTAGCAGGATTGTTAGCTTTTAAATTTGCCAATGCTACATTTTTAAACGCTACGTATTGGGTCGCATCCAGAATGTCGGGCAGTCCGTAAGCCTGCGTAAAACCAACATATCCATTATATCCAACCTTGGCTTTGCCGGCCCTGCCCTTTTTTGTAGTTACGAAAACTACTCCATTAGCTGCACGGCTGCCGTAAATTGCCGAAGCAGCAGCATCCTTTGCTATGTCGATACTTTCTATATCGTTTGGATTGATACTTGCCAGGGGGTTTGCAGGAGCACTTGTTTGCCCCTGATCGAGTGCATAGGTCGGAACACCATCCACTACTATCAGCGGATATGTATTTAAAGAAATAGAATTGGCACCCCTGATCCTGAAAACAGGAGGATTATTTACAACTCCATTGGGCACCGTGATCTGAACGCCTGCCGCTCTCCCACCTAAGGCGGCCTCAAAACTTTGTACCGGCCTATTGGCAAGCGCTGCACCCTTTACAGTGCTGAGATTACCCGTAACCTCTTTTCTGCGTTGTGTACCATACCCAACCACCACAACTTCAGCAAGACTTCTGTCACCTCGTATTAGGGAAAAGCTGAGGCTGGTTGAGTTACCTACCTGCTTTGTGGCAGATTCAAAATCGACTGCAGAAAAGGTTAAGCTTTTTATACCCGGGGGGAGGGTTATTTTGTAATTACCTTGTGCATCGGTTTGAGTGCCCAGTTTTCCATCTGGTGTGGTTACCGAAACTCCTTCAATTGGCGATCCCTTATCATCGGTAATTTTGCCACTTAAGGCCCGGTCCTGCGCAGTGGCCTGCAGCATAATGGTTAATGCGACTGTAAGTGTCACAATCAGTTTTCTCATGTGTGTTTATTTTAGTGATCAAATATATTTTAACAAATTCTCGAACTTTCAATTTGCAAGCAATCTTACACGTTCTGCCTTTTTGTTTTTGTTAACAGGCTTAAGGAACGATTTTTTTTCAGTTTTCTTGTTTGAAGATGACTTTTTAATCAAGCAGGTAATGATTGCTCAACTAATTAATTCTGATTTTATATCCTTTAATGGAAGATTAAATATGATCGGGGACTAACTGAAAAAGGAAGCTGGTATCAAACTATCACTGTGTTTTCAATGAAAGTGAGCTATATCGCGGTAGCAGGGCGGATCTTTACGATTACTTTACTAATAAGGCGCTTACCTGTTTTCATACGATCTGGATATATTAAATTTCACTTTATCATTAGAATGGGGGTTTGATAATATAAAGTTTAACTGGAATACAAATGACACAATAGGGTTACTAAGCGCTGCTTCTTTTTAAGAGAACGTTAAAAATAGTTAAAATTCGGAACACTGGTTAACAAAGTCAACACATCTTATTGATTTTTTGACGTTGGGCTTCTTTTCCTCGTGTCTAGTAATAATACAGGTAATAGAATAAGATTGGTGACCGTGGCTACGAGAAGGGTGACTGAAGTCAACCATCCAAGTGCAAAAGTTCCTCCGAAGCTGCTAAAACAAAAGATAATGAAACCAGCTATTAATACAAGGGATGTATACACGATGCTAAGACCAGTATGCCTGATAGTTGCTTTTACCGTTGCCTCAATATCATGATTGTATTGCGGCAACTCCTGTTTATAATTCACGAGAAAGCGGATGGTAATGTCAATAGCAATTCCCAGCGCCACACTAAATACCAAAACCGTTGATGGCTTCAATGGTACGCCTGCCCAACCCATTATACCTGCGGTAACAATCAGCGGCACCAGGTTTGGAATAAGTGAACAGATCAACACCCTGGCCGACCTAAATAAGTACAACATACAAATTGAGATGAGCAGGAAGGCCCAAAAAATGCTTTCCTTGAGACCGCTTATTATGAAGCTGCTTCCTTCCAAGAATGTAATGCTGGTTCCTGTTAGCTGGATCTTATAATTGCTTGTATCAAAAAGCCGCCTTGCAGTGTCCTCAATTGCCTTTAAAATTTGCGGAAGCCTTTTTGTTCCTACGTCGGCCATGCTCACGCTTACACGGGTGGTTTGACGGGAAGTATCCATGAATGCGGTGAGCATTTTGGCAAGATTATTTTTGCTACCGGAGTCGTTTTTGCCAGGACGTAAATATTCTCCCACAAAGGCCCCATCAAAACTATTCGGTAATAAATAGTTTGCGGAATCACCTTCATAAAAAGCTTGTTTGGCAAATTTCAAGCCCTCTGCTATACTTAGCGGGCGGCTCATTTGTTGTTGGCTCGTTATGTATTGAGATAATGAATCTACCTTTTCAAATACTTTTAGTGCCCTCATCCCCGCCAGTCCGTTGCGCTTTTTTGTATCTATCAAAATTTCAAGCGGCATTACACCTTTAAAGTTCTTTTCAAAGAATTTTAAATCGGTATATATCTTGTCTGTTTTGGGTAGATCATCTACAATAAAAGCAATTGTATTAAGTCTGAATATTCCGATCAAAGAAAATGCTACAATTATCGTTGTGAAGCTATAGACCAGTTTCTTATGTCCAATCACCCGGGTTTCGATCCATGATAAAAATCCTGTGATCCATTTGTTATTCAGGTATTTTGTTTGCCGGGCTTTGGGAGACGGCAGATAACTAAGTACCGATGGCAGCAAAATAAAAGAGATCACAAAAATGAGCATGATACTGATACCTGCAACAACGCCAAATTCTTGCAATACGGCGCTTTTAGTTAATGCGAACACGGCAAACCCAATAGCCGCGGAGATATTACAGAATAGTGTAACAATGCCCATCTTACTCACCATATCTACCAGCGCCTGGTTTTTATCGCCTCCGCTTAGATAAGATGTGTGGTATTTATTAATAAAATAAATACAGTTGGGTACTCCTATTACCACCACAAGCGGCGGGGTTAAGGCTGTGAGCAGACTTATTTTATAACCGCATAATTGCAAAACGCCCAGGCTCCATATCACTCCCAGTATCACCACTAATAAGGATAGCACCATGGTACTAAAAGAGCGAAAGAATAATAACAATATCAGCGCACTCAAAACCAATGAACCTATCAAAAATATTTTCATTTCTTTTTGCAGGCGGTCAGCTACAACAGTTCGTATTAAAGGAAGGCCGCTGAGATAGCAGGTTAACCCAGTGCTGGATTCGAAGCCGCGGACAACTTCGGTAATGTCTTTTACAATTTGAGTGCGGCGTGGCGAACTAAGGGAATCTTTATCGATTCGAACGCCCATCAAATAACTTTGTGTTTCGGAATTATACAAAAGTGAGCGATAAAAAGGCAGATTAAAGAAAACGTTTTTTGCCGAGTCGAGTGCAGTCTGCGTATTTATACTATCCGAAAATATTCGAACCGGATTGAGTTTTTCTGTAACAGAATCTTTTTGTAAAGTTATGGCCGAGGGTACGCTTAAAACGTCATCAACGTTCTTTACCTTTTTAAGCTGTTGCTGTAGTAAGGCATATTTTTTGAATGTGTTAATCTCAAACAGGCGATCGCTTTGAATGCCAACAACCAGCACGTTGCCGTCGTCGCCGAATTTTTCACGGAAGGCTTTGTATTCTTTGTATTTAGGATTGTCAATTGGAATAGCCTTTGCAAACTCATAACTCAACTTTACCTTGCTGGCGTAAAAACCCATCATTGCAGTAGCTGCACATAACAGGATTAATAAAGGCAAGCGATATTTAATTACAAAAATTCCTAAACGTTTCCACATAATCCATTTATAATTTAAGCTGCGGCCTGGTGGTAAAATATCGGGGCAGTCCGAACCATGATCCAATCAATTGAAACCGTCTGCAAAGAAAGTCCTTTTATATTGGTTAGCCATCAGCAGCGGGAGATGTTTGTTTATTTTTGCCGGATATTATTTTTCATATCCCGGCAGGAAGACAAATCGTTTTTAAAAAGCCATTCCGTGAAGCATAGCAGTTAAACAAAATGACACACAAAACAAAGGGTATCGTTCTACGCACCATCCGGTATGGTGAAACCAGTGTGGTAGTTTCCATCTTCACGGAGCTGTTTGG
>JBDSAP010000308.1:0-3739 GCA_039922055.1 Ferruginibacter sp. | reverse complement strand
CGGTGATGGGAAAGTTGCGATTTGAAATTGTAGCCGTAAAGCGGCTGTCAGTAATGTATTTTTTCGTAGCAGGAAAATGGTTTTTAACCCGCAGTATTGGCAACCTCCAGGGCGCATATACCCTGTTACTGAAAAAGATAAAAAATAAATGGGTTATTGTTGTGGACCACAGTAGTTAATAATCTATTTCTTCCCAGCCCTTCCATTTCTTTCTAAGGGAAAAAAGAAGACCTGCCAATGAAATTAGGAAGCCGGTATAATAAATATAATTTCCCAGCGTAGGACTTCCTTCGAAAAACGCAAATCCATAGTAAATGCCAATGCTCATATTCACGAGGAGCCACAGCAAACCCATTGAAAGTGATTGCACAATTTTGATCAGGAAAGCTTTAACATCCGGCTCCATAAAAATTACAATGAAATAAATATCAAACCTATAAATTCTCAATTTTTGATCAATAACTGCCTGAACTCGGTACTATCTCCGTTAAAAACATTAAAGTCCACAAAAGCATTGATACCATTTACCCTGCCGGTTTCGTTGTGCTGCCAAAAAATCCAGTTGCGTCTTATCCGGGGTTTATCCTTTACCAGGTAATGCGCTACCCAAAGCGGGTAATCATCAAACCTTCCAGCAAGGTAATTTGTGTAAAAATCAGCATTGGTATAGATGATCGGCTTTACGCCATAATGGGCTTCCACAGCTATTATCCAATCGCTCACTCGCTGCTGCAGGTTGCTTACGCTCGTACCTCTTATTTGTTCCACATCCAATACAGGTGGAAGGTCGCCTTTCTCCAGGTGAACCGTCTCTATAAAATTGCGGGCCTGCGCTTTGCCGCTTTTACTTGCATTAAAAAAATGATAAGCACCTCTTGGTATGCCGGCCTTTTTCGCTTCAAACCAATTCTTTTTAAACCGGCCGTCCACGCTCTCAATACCTTCTGTGGCTTTCATAAAACCAAACCCGATCTTCACATTTCTTATCTGCATGGCTTTCACATCTTCCCAATCTATAACCGCCTGGTGACGGCTTACATCAATACCGTGAATAGCATAGTTAACCGGGAGATCTATGCCAAAACCTGCATAGCGAACGAACTTGGGACGGTTGAGATAACTGGAAATATAATAAGTGCCGGCAGCCATAGCCGCTAATACCAATAGAAAGAAAATAAGGGTATTTGTGAATTTTTTTCGCTTCTTTTTTGCCACGATCGGGTTAAATACTTTGTAAAAATGCAGAAAAGCGTGCAATATAAAATGATAATTATTTAGCGCATCATCACTTTCACCGGTTATAAAAAAGTTAAAAGAACCCGGGACGGCGAGTTTGGGGCAATAATTGTTTGAAAAGGGCCGTTTGATAAAGACCTATTGTACACTAAAAAAATTAAGTAAGTATGGAATTAATGCTGAGCCTGTTAAAGGTATCTATGAAGCCCATTACCCAATTGACGGTTATATTCCTGATTTTTAATCTGGGTGCATCCGCACAAAAATCTACAGATTCTTCTAAAAAAGTTCTACTGGCTTCTCTCGACAAAAAAGAGAAAACCTATTATATCGTTAAAGAAGCCAATGTTGTATATCCCGAAATTTTAAAAGGTAACGAAGCAGAAACATTAGAATACATAGAAAAGTTTACTAATAAAAGGCGTGATTACCTGGTAAGAATGTACACGAAAGGCAAAAAAATGCTTCCGCAGGCAACTACCATTCTGAAAAAATATGATCTCCCTGAAGAATTCAAAATATTATTGGTCCTTGAGTCTGCTTATAACGGCAATGCTGTATCTAAAGCAGGCGCTGTAGGATATTGGCAGATAATGGATGAAGTGGCAAAGGAATATGGCATGAAGTATATTGCCCAGCTAAGCAATGCTGAAAAAAAGAAACTCCTGAAGGCCCGGGCTAAAAAAGGAGCAAAGAAAGCAAAGTTGGTTAAACTGAGAGACGATCGTAAAAACTTTAATATAGCCACTCATACGGCCGCACGTTATCTGCGTGATAGACGCCGCAATCTCGATGATAACTGGCTCCTAATCGTTGCCAGCTACAATTGCGGAGTAGGTAATGTTTGGAATGCAATGAAAAAAACCGGCCTGGCAGAGCCAACATTCTGGGATGTGAAAAAATATCTTCCTTCTGAAACCCAGGCCTATGTTATGAATTTTGTTGCCTTGAATGTGGTCTTTACTAATTATAACCTGTTTGCCACTAATAAGCTAAGTTTTGCACCAGAAAAAATCCAGCTCCCGGCAAACCTGGATGAAGATGTTATGGAAGGCATCGAAACAGAACGTTAAGATAAATATTCAATACCTGACCATTTTTAACAGGCAAAAAAATTAACCTCATAATTACAACGCACTGAACTAAATCGGCAAATTCCTGTTGGGCATTAAAGACTAATTAGCAGTATTTTTGTATATATGCCCGCAATCAACTGGAACGATAGTATCAACCTTGCAAGTAAACTTACTTTTAAAAGATTTTGGAATGGCGTAAAGGTGCTGAGCAGCTTTTATGCCAGCAAGATATTGAACAAACCCATTCAATGGGGATATCCCGTCTCTATCTCTTTCGAACCTACCACGAGCTGCAATCTTCGCTGTCCCGAATGCCCCAGTGGTTTGCGTGCATTTACCCGGCCCACCGGAATGCTGGAGAAAGACTTTTTCACTAAAACCATCGATGAAATCCATAAGGAGTTATTGTACCTTATTTTTTATTTCCAGGGCGAGCCATTTTTGAATCCCGCTTTTCTTGATATGGTAAAATACGCCGCTGGCAAGGGCATCTATACCGCCACCTCCACCAATGCTCATTATCTAAATGATGCAGTGGCGAAAAGAACCGTTGAAAGCGGTCTCGACAGGCTTATTATTTCTATCGATGGCACCACGCAGGATGTGTACAAACAATACCGGGTAGGCGGCAATATTGACAAGGTAATTGAGGGTGCAAAGAATATTGTGAAATGGAAGAAAGCACTGAACAGTAAAACGCCTTTTGTTTTTTTCCAGTTCCTGGTAGTTAAGCCCAATGAACACCAGGTGGAAGATATTAAACGCCTTGCAAAAGAGGTTGGCGTAGATGAAGTTCGCTTTAAAACCGCACAGGTGTACGATTATGCAACCGATCCCAATAAGCTGATTCCGTCCATAGATAAATTCAGCCGTTATAACAAACAGGCAGATGGCACTTATACCGCTAAAAATAAATTGGCGAACCGCTGCTGGAAAATGCAGCATGCCAACGTAATTACCTGGGACGGCCTGGTGGTTCCTTGTTGTTTTGATAAAGATGCAATGCACCAGTTAGGTAACCTCAAGAATCAAAGTTTTAAAGAGATATGGCAGAACGATAACTACAAACAATTTCGAAGCGAACTGATGAAAAGCCGCAAGAACATTGACATTTGTGCCAATTGCAGTGAAGGAGTTTCTGTATGGAAGGATTGATGAGACATCAACGGTGGTTAAGATTTTTTGTTTACAAACATTTGTTTTTCAATTAAGCATTGTTGTGTCACTCACTTGTACATTTTCAGCAATAGGCAGCAAGGACCCGCTGATCTCTGAATAAACGATTATATATGCATGATGAGCCATGACCCCTTTCCGCAACCATTACCAAACTAATTAACTACATGCCCACTACTTTCAACAATCACCTGCGACAAATATTGCTGCTTGCCCTTATCATCGTAATAGGGATTATGATGATTAGCCAA
>JBDSAP010000307.1:0-3788 GCA_039922055.1 Ferruginibacter sp. | reverse complement strand
ACATTTTTCCAATGATGCCGGCAAGGCGCATCTCCATCTCTCCGATAAACAGGAAAACACAGCTTTTGCACTAACAGAACGTTATCACAAGACAATACCCCTGTTTAACATTGGCTATAATGCAGATGATGGTTTAATATTGGGCGCCGGCATTAGATTGATACGCCAGGGATTTCGTAAAAGCCCTTACGCAAGTACACACCAGTTCAACTTATCACATGCTTTTTTAACGAAGGCATTCCGGTCGCGGATCAGTTCGGAGTGGCTGAAGGTTGCGGGCGGAGCAGACCTTCTTTTCAATGCAAATATTTTTGCGCCCGATAATACGCAGAATTTTTTTGGCCGCGGTAATGAAACCGTTTTTAACAAGGTTGGAAATTTCAGGCGCTACTACCGATCTGTTTTTACTATTCTGCAAGCGGACCCTGCTCTTAGATGGCGCAGCGGGCTGAAAAATAGTTTTACAATTGGCCCCTCGGTACAGTATTACCATTACGATATAGAAGATAATAAGAACAGGTTTATCAGCAATACCGGCCTGATCAACACTTATGACAGCGCTACTATTGCCAATGATAAAACGCACCTCGGCATTGTGGTAAATTATATACATGATAGCCGCAATCACCTGCTGTTGCCAAATGCGGGTTCCCTGTTTAGCCTGAAGATAAAAGGCTATGATGGATTGAATAAATATTCAAGATCGTATGCACAGGTTACTTCGGAACTGGCGCTGTTTAAGCCCATCGGCCGCAATGCGAATTTTGTTATTGCTGACAGGATTGGTGGTGGAGTATCTGTTGGTAAAACAGCATTTTATCAATCACTGTTTTTAGGCGGCCACGACAACCTGTTGGGCTTTCGGCAGTACCGGTTTGCCGGTCAGCACATGTTGTACAATAATGTAGAGGCAAGGCTTAAGGTTGCTAATATTGCTTCCTATATTGTACCGGGTCAGTTGGGTATCCTGGGGTTTTATGATGTGGGGCGTGTATGGGAAAATAAGGATCGAAGCAATAAGTGGCACCAGGGCTATGGTGCAGGAATTTATTTTGCACCTGCACAGTTATTGTTGCTGCAATTGGTAGCTGGTAAATCGGTGGAAGGTTGGTATCCTTATTTTACTATGGGTTTTAGGTTTTAATTTTGAAATTTGTTATAACGAACAATCTTAACTGATCATTTTAAAATTTTTATTCTTTGCAAAATGAAGTGCTGATATTAGATCCTTATACACGCCGGGATGCCTGGATGGAGTCTAATGTATCATTGAAACTTTTCACGGATTTTCTCCGCGGTAGGATAGAAGAGGGAAATAAAATAAAGTCGCATCACATTCAATATGTATTGGATAAAATATTAGAATACCCCGAACTGCAAGGTGACCTGCCCGTAAGCGAAATGCATAAATACGGGGAGATATTTGAATTGATATCTACCATTCTTTTTCCAGTGATGGAGGATGAAAATGAATGCCTCTGGGCGATAGGCAATGCACTCACACCGGAAATATTTTGTGGCAGTAATGCTTTCTATAAATTGCTTACGCCTACTTCCGAAGTATATATTGGAGAAAAATTTATTACCGCTGAAGAATCCTCCTCTCTGCAAAAGGAATTGTTATACCAATCAATCCTTCAACAACTATACCATTACCAGACAGAAAAGCATAAAGAGTGGATACATGGATTTATCAATCCTGGTACTGGCTTGTATCAATATTATCGCATCAACATTGATAAACGTTTTGCGAAAATAACGTCAAGGAGCCCATTGCCTAACCTGGATAAAAAGGAAATTCAAACCTGTCTCTCCTGCAAGGATGGGTTTAGCCAGATCGAGCGAAAACTGCCCATTAAAGGTTTTGTAGCCAGCGGCTTTGCAATTCTTACACTAACAAATGTTACGATAAATCATGCAATAGAACAGATCGGCAAAATACTACTTAACACAAACGAGGAAAACAGCCCTGCTACTTTTCAGCATATTACCTTGTTGCTGAAAACAATTATTGGCACAACCGATTTTGAATTCGGCATCATGCCGATATTGACCATTAACAATCGTACAGCGCTGTTGTATGAAAATTTCCCTTTCAGTATCATCATTAAGATATGTCTTCAACAAGCTGTTTCAAAACATGATTTTAATAATTTTATTACCTCCTTTTTGAAGGATCCTAAAAGCACCACCTATCATCCTTCATCAAAACAACACGAGCTGCCCGAAGCCATTCAATCTGCGTTTGAACAGGCGGGTACAAAGTTTTATAAGTTTGTGCCTGTGTACAATAAAGAGGAACTGGTGGGCATTTTTGAAATGTCAACCGATGTAACCGAAGATGTAAATGAAAATCATTTACGAGCCAGCCTGGTGCCGCTACTGCCTTATGTTTCGCAGTTGCTACAGCATTCTGTTGATAAAGTAAATTTTAAGATAGAAGCGATCATCAAAGATAAATTTACAAACCTGCAACCTGCTGTACAATGGAAATTCAATGAGGTTGCCTGGCATTATTTCCGCAACAATATTGTAGAAAACAAACGCATACCTATTGAAGAGATCACCTTCTCAGAAGTATACCCCTTATACGGCGCTATCGACATTCAAAACTCAACCATTGAACGCAATAAGGCGCTGCGAAAAGACCTGCTTGTACAACTCAGCTTCCTGAGAGAAATTTTTAAAACGATCGAAGAAAAGTTTAAGGAAGCATCAAAAACATTCTTAGTTACCTGCGATTACTGGCTATACCAGTTATCTGATTTTATTACGATAGAGCAGGAAATGTTGTTGAACGATTTTTTGCAAATTGACGTGGATGAGTATTTAAAAGGGTATGAGGAGAGCTCAACTGCGGCGCTATCATCAAAGATCGCTGAATACCGCAATTCGATCCATGAAGAGGAAGGTATCGCATTTCTCGAAAGACGTAAGTTGGAATCATCCATCCAGGTCATCAACAATGCAATAGGCCAGTACTTCGATCTTTTTAAAGTGGAGTTGCAAGCCGTGTATCCCTGTTACTTTGAAAAGTTAAGAACCGACGGAGTGGAATATGATATTTATCTCGGCCAATCCATAGCGCCCAAAATACCTTTTGACATTACACATTTACAAAAAACAAGGCTGATGCAGGTGCAATCGATGGCGGCGCTTACACAGCTTACTCAAATGCTGGCGCCACAGCTTCAACACCCGTTGTACACCACTCAATTATTATTTGTGCATTCCCGTCCAATTGACATCAGCTTTAGAAATGATGAGCGAAGGTTTGATGTGGAAGGCGCCTATAATATCCGTTATCATATCATCAAAAAAAGGATCGACAAAGTTCGCATTCATCCCACTAACGCACGGCTTACACAGGTTGGTAAAATTGCGCTGGTTTATTACAATGAAAAGGATGCAACGGAGTACCAGATATATATTAAACAACTACAGGAGACAGGTGTGTTGCTCGACGACCTTGAACACCTTGAATTGGAAGAATTGCAAGGAGTCAGCGGATTGAAGGCATTACGGGTTGGGGTTAATTATCAATAACATTTCGGAAAATATTTTTCATTGAAGTGTCTTGGAAAGAAAAAATTTTTTGTTCGGACATTTGTTTTCCATGTGATCATTCTTGCATCGCCCTCTTGTACTTTTGCAGCTTTGGGGAACGGGTGAGAACGCTGCGATTATTCTTTGGTTGGTGGAACTGTTTTGCGCTTACTGTTTTTATTATCCTTCAATAATTTTTATTTAATTAAAGGCATTTGAAATTCATTAGTGGGATTGTTGTT
>JBDSAP010000306.1:0-7721 GCA_039922055.1 Ferruginibacter sp. | reverse complement strand
TTGAAGCTATTCGGCAAAACGCATCCCGGATAAAGATTGTGAGCAGCGAAAGAATTGCAGAAGAGTTGAACAAAATTCTGATGTGTAAAAAGCCTTCCATTGGCTTCGATCTTTTGTATAAAAGCGGTCTGCTAAAGATCATCTTTCCGCAAATGGTTGACCTCGTTGGCGCTGAATATATTGATGGCAAGGGACATAAGGACAACTTTTATCATACGCTACAGGTAGTTGACAATATTTGCAAACATACAGATGATCTGTGGCTTAGATGGGCCGCGGTGCTGCACGATATTGCTAAGCCTGCCACAAAAAAATTTGAAGAAGGACATGGATGGACATTTCATGGCCACGAAGTAGTAGGAGGCCGGATGGTGCCGAAAATATTCACACAATTGAAGCTACCGCAAAATGAAAAGATGCGATTTGTACGCAAGATGGTGGAGCTGCACCTGCGCCCGATCAGCCTTACCCGTGAAAGCATTACCGACTCTGCCATAAGAAGATTGTTGTTTGATGCCGGCGAAGATTTTGAATCGTTAATGATACTGTGCAATGCTGATATCACCTCTAAGAATAAACAAAAGGTGAAACGTTACCTGGAGAATTTTGAGCTGGTACGTAAACGTTCCGCAGAGGTAGAAGCAAGCGATCATTTGCGCAACTGGCAGCCACCCATCACCGGTGAGATCATTATGCAAACATTCAATCTGCCGCCAAGCCGTGCTGTAGGCGACCTCAAGAATGTAATACGTGAGGCTATACTCGACGGACAAATACCCAATGATTACAATGCCGCGTTTGCGTTTATGCTTGAAAAGGCCGCAGAACTTGGGATCACGCAATCAGTATAATTGAATTATCTTAATTGAACGATTCCAAGCACATTACAATTTCTCGTTTCTTATTATTAATTTCGTTGTATGGCAATATTACGTTTCAGGGTTTATTGGGAAGATGATGAAAGCATTTATCGGGATGTGGTTATCAGGCATACACAAAGCTTTGCTGATCTTCACCAGGTTATTTTAAAAAGTTACGAGTTCGATAGTAAGCATAAAGCCACCTTTTACCGCAGCAACGACAATTGGCTGAGAGGAAGAGAAATTTCGCTGGAGAAGTACGATGATAAAGTGTATAAGGCGGATCCGCTTCTCATGGGTGAAACTACTCTTGGTTCCGAGATGAAGGATCCTAATCAAAAGTTTATTTATGTGTACGACTTTAATAAGCTCTGGACGTTTATGCTGGAGCTTATAAATGTAGATAAAGACGAGAGTAAAAAAATAACCTATCCTTCTTGTATAAGGACTGAGGGTATCGCCCCTTCACAATATGGCACCAAAGGACTTATTGATAGCCGCCTTGCCGAAGTTGAAGAAAAATACGATCTCAATGCGGCTGCAATGCTGGAAGGTTTCAGCGAAGAAGATGAAGATGGAAATGCTGCATCATCAGGAGAAGAAGATGCGGCAACGGAAGACACCGTGGAAGAATTTTGAAAAATTGGTCAGCCTGATCAATTGAAGTAATTTTTGTTGGCCGGGCTACATCTTTCAATTGGGCTTCATTGGCGTCGCACTCTTGTACTTCGGTAATATCTTCAGCAAATAAAACAGCCAATTCATTACGCAGTTACATGTACACCCTGCTCTTTACAAGCACGGGTGAATAAATATGAACAAGACCTGCATCATTATACTCGGCCCTACTGCTGTTGGTAAAACTTCCCTTGGTATTCAACTTGCCCAACATTTTTCTACTGAGATCATTTCCGCCGACAGCCGCCAATGTTACAAAGAATTGAACATAGGTGTTGCCAAACCCTCCAGCGCACAATTGCAGCAGGTTCCGCACTATTTCATCAATTCACATTCTATTGCCGAAAATGTAAATGCAGCCGCGTTTGAAACCTATGCGCTGGAAAAAACCCGGCAAATATTTAACCACCATGATGTGGTTGTAATGGTGGGTGGCACAGGGCTGTACATCAAAGCTTTTTGCGGGGGCATCGATCCCATTCCTCCAACCAAACCCGGCATAAGAGAAAATATAATTGCAGCATACCAGGCTAATGGCATAGGCTGGCTACAGGAGGAGGTGAAAAGGAATGATCCTGTTTACTATGCAGCAGGCGAAATCAAAAATCCACACCGTTTAATGCGTGCACTTGAAGTAGTACTATCTACCGGCCAGTCAATTGTTTCATTTCAACAAAAACAGCAAATAAAAAGAGATTTTGACATTATTAAAATAGGACTGGAATTGCCCAAAGATGAGCTATACAACCGCATCAACACCAGGGTTGATATCATGATGGCTGAGGGATTACCCGATGAAGTAAAAAGCCTGCAACCATATAGGGAACTGAACGCTCTACAAACCGTAGGCTATAAAGAATTATTCAGTCACTTCAACGGCGGTATATCTATGCAGGAAGCCATCGAAGCCATCAAAATAAACACAAGGCATTATGCCAAGCGTCAAATGACCTGGTTTAAAAAAGACAAATCTGTCACCTGGTGTTCGCCTGAATACAGGGACATGAGCGAAAAATTGGAGCAGATAATGCCTCATTGAATTTACGGGCTTAAAATAGAAATGCCGGTTGTTAAGCCGGCAATTTTATTAAAGATATTTTGAAGTTCACTAAAACTTGAAACCAACACTCGCAATGATATTTCCACGAGTGTTATCGATACTTGCGAAAGTATTTTCCCTGTCTTCCAAACGATAAGGTACATTCACGTCTTTATTGACAGAATATACATAAGTGAGATCAATAAAGAATCCTTTATGACGGTATCCTAATCCAACGCTTACCAGCATCCTATGGGCCTTTAATTCAGCATCCTTATATGGATTGGAATAATAAGCAAAACCAAGCCGTCCCATAATAGTATTGAATTTCAATTCACCTCCCAAACGAAAATTAAAGTTGCCCTTGTACTCATTTTTTATCACCTGGTTCAACGATTTGTAATAGTCTTTTTCTTCTTGTACAGGAGCTTCGTTAGCGCTATAAAAATTAGAACCCCTGTGATTTACATATTCAATATCAGCAGTAATAAACCCTTTCTGATTTTTTACATTTTCAACTTCCCTGAATACATAGCTTCCGCTCACTAAAAACTTCCAGGGAGTAAGCATGGTGTATTTGCTTTCTCCAGGCTGGTTGTTGGTAAATATAGTAGAAGAGGCGGTTCTTAAACCCTCATAATTTTCTGTATTTGCTTCCAGGTTAGTTGTGCGTACATCTTTTAAACTAACCATGTAGGTAGGTGTATGAAGCGCCACACCTAAACGAATGTATTGTGTTGGTTTAAAGATCAAGCCAATTTTAAGGTTGACACCTGCGCCCTTTGTGCTAAAGTCATCTTTATAAGTAAAATGATCAAACTTATTAGCAGCGTTGGATGAGGTATCGCTTTCAGTAAAAGTGCTGGTACTGCTATAATTGAGCAGCGGTATACCTAAACTAACGCCCCATAAAAATTTATCATTCTTGTTCATCGCATAGCCAAGGGCCACCTCGTACAATCCGCCACTGGTCTCTATAGTATTTTCCTGCATAAGTGCTTGCCCGGCGTCCAAAAGATTTTCCGGTAATCCTCTTACCTGTGTGTTGCCGTTCGTGGTAAACGTATCAACAAGATAAGTGTATAAAGCAGGTGAGGCCCCATAAGCATATTGTGGCTGGTCAAGAATGTCGTCGATTGTTTGCCCGCTTTTTGCAACCTGTTCTGCCCACTGCTCCGTAAAAGAACTAAAATTATTCAAACCTTTATAATGAATTAGGTTGTTGTAATTCGCATTTTGTGTTACAGCAAAACTTACGGCCTGGCTTGTTGTAGAATGGGAGTTATTAGCTCCGTAAACGATACCAATAGGGCCGATGCCGCCGGTACTTGTTTTATTCTTGCTATCCGTGCCCCTAAAGTTTACCTTATTATTATTCATAAAAAAACCGGGAGTAAATACAAACTCACCGGTCTTATAATTTCCTATCCCCGCAGGGTTTACAAAGGTCGCTGTCACATCTCCGCCCAGCGAACCCATAGCGCCGCCAATAGCGAGCGTCCTGGCTGTACCATTTTGCGGAAAGAAGGAGTAACGAAGCACATCTTCAGGAATCTGTGCATAGATGATGCTGCTCATTAATAGGGCTGCGGGTAAGAGCAAATATTTTTTCATGGCAATAGTATTTTTGTGCGGCGGATTTGAGAATCCGCCGCCAAATGATTTGAAATAAATTACTTGAAATATTTAGAACTAATTTATTATTTACCACCACTCCTCGGAGGTCTTGAAACGCCACCTCCTGAAGAACCTGATGAGCTGCTACCGGAAGAAGATGAACTGCTGCTTGAAGGAGTATAGGACCGGTTGTTATTGCTGTTGTTGTTATTAGTGTTATTATTATTATTTGCAGGAGTGTAAGTCCTGGTGTTGCTGTTATTGTTATTCATGTGTGTAGAGTTGGTCTGGTTGTCTGAACCCAATACTCTTCTTATTGCATTACCAACCCCCGTTCCATTATTGTTATTGTAGCGCCGTATAGGAGCAGTTCTTGGAGCTGTTGAACTTGCAGGTGCGTTGTTGTATCCCTTTATCGCACCGTACCCGCCTAAGTTATTTGTTCGTGGAGTGGTGATCTTCGGATTGGATGAAACTGTAAATACCGGGCTATACACTGGATAAGGCCAGAAGTACGGATTATAATAATAACCATGATTGAACCCGTAATTGTAAGAGCTGTAATATTGACTATAAGGACTATAGAATGAATTATTATAACCATAGTCATAATCTAAGTATCTCCATCTTGAATCGTTGATGCCCATCCGGATCGCCCTGTCCTGATTGCTGTATTCGTCACGATTTGGTTGCTCTTCCCTCTCTTCACGAACGCTTTGGTTGCCGTCTCCATAACTGCGGGCGGGAGAGTAATAAACATCATCTGGTGTTTGCCCTGATTTATACAGGGTGGTGCAACTGCTGAAAACAGCTACGGATATTATTGCAAGTAAAAGTTTAGTGTTCATGATAATTTGTTTAAAATTATTATAAGATGAAGTTACTACTTTTGTGCCGATTTTTGGCACTACTAATATAGCCCAAATTCTTTGCCATTAATCTGGTAATTTTTTGAAGCGCTGTTAAATATGTGCTAAAAACTATGAGTGTAAACTACTCAAAACCAGTACATAGCAACGTTTCAAAAAAAGCACGAATGGCTTTCTGTGGTCAGGAATAAGCAAACATTAATTAAATCAAAAACCAACAAGTAAATAAATAATGAGTAAGGAAATTACAAGCATGGGGGAGGATTATTCTCAATGGTACAACGATCTTATAATTAAGGCTGGGCTTGCAGATTACAGCGCTGTAAGAGGATGCATGGTGATAAAACCTTACGGGTACGCACTCTGGGAAAACATGCAACAGCAATTGGATAAAATGTTTAAAGAAACAGGTCACCAGAATGCATACTTTCCATTGTTTGTTCCTAAAAGCTTATTTGAAGCCGAAGAAAAAAATGCTGAAGGCTTTGCAAAAGAATGTGCAATCGTGACGCATTACAGGTTGAAGAACGATGAGAACAATAAAGGCAAATTGATAGTTGATCCGGAAGCAAAGTTGGAAGAAGAACTGATCATTCGTCCTACCAGCGAAGCCATCATTTGGAATACTTACAAAGGTTGGATCCAATCTTATCGGGATCTTCCCTTACTTATAAACCAATGGGCCAATGTGGTAAGATGGGAGATGCGTACCCGGCTATTTCTGCGCACTACTGAATTTTTATGGCAGGAAGGACATACTGCGCATGCTACACAACAGGAAGCGATAGACGAAACCGTGCAGATGCTAAATGTGTATGCAGAATTCGCGGAAAGTTTTATGGCGCTGCCTGTAATTAAAGGAGTAAAATCTGCTAACGAGCGCTTTGCCGGCGCCGTCGATACTTATTGCATTGAAGCGCTGATGCAGGATGGTAAAGCTTTACAGGCCGGAACGTCCCATTTCCTGGGACAAAATTTTGCGAAAGCATTTGATGTAAAATTTACAGACAAAGAAAATAAATTAGATTATGTGTGGGCAACGAGTTGGGGCGTAAGTACCCGTTTGATCGGTGCATTGGTAATGGCTCATAGCGATGACCAGGGACTGGTATTGCCGCCAAAATTAGCTCCTATACAAGTTGTGATCGTGCCGATATTTAAAGGGGAGGAGCAAAAGAAAATGATCGATGACAAAGTAGTGGTACTAATGAAAGAATTAAAGGCCGCGGGCATTTCAGTTAAGTATGATGATAATGATAATAACCGTCCGGGTTGGAAATTTGCAGAATACGAAATGAAGGGCATTCCTGTGAGGATTGCAATTGGAGCAAGAGACCTCGCTAATAATGTAGTGGAAGTTGCGAGAAGAGACACGAAAGAAAAGATGAGTTTTTCAATTGATGGACTAAGCGAAAACATCATCCGGTTGCTGGAACAGATACAGGAAGCAATCTATAACAAGGCAAAGAACTTTAGGGATGAACGAATAGTAAAAGCTGAAAGTTGGGATGAGTTTGTGAAATTGCTGGACGAAAAACCGGGCTTCATTTCGGCACATTGGGATGGTACCGGCGAAACTGAAGACAAAATAAAAGAACTTACAAAGGCTACTATACGTTGTATTCCTTTGGATAATGAGCAGGAGGATGGAAGTTGCGTGCTCACGGGAAAGCCAAGTAGTCAAAGAGTATTATTTGCCAGGGCTTATTAATGGATGCTGGATACTGGATAGTGGATAGTGGATACTGGATAATGGATACTGGATACTGGATAGTGGATAGTGGATAATTGAAAATTGAAAATTGATAATTGATACTGGATAATTGATAATTGATACTTGATACTGGTGTCACTTCTTTTGATATTTATGCAGTAATGTGGTTTTACTTAAGCTTGGGGCTGCTTCGCTCCTTGTTGCTGAAAATGTACAAGTGAGTGACACAACAATGTATAATTGAAAAACAAATGTTTGTAAACAAATTTCTTAAGTTCGACATTGATTTACGAACTGCAATTTGTTTTTGCTCAATGCAATAGCAAGCCGGTTTTTTTGTGAATGAACTGGCTTGCATGTGCATTATAACGGATACAATACATACTTCAAAAAAGGTTACCGGGTTATAATTTATAGTTATATATTTAAGGCGCTTAAATATTTAAGCAACTATTTATTCATATCCAAAACTTAGCCTTGTATGGAACAACGTGACCTTTTAAACCCCACTCCAAATTATCAAGTCCAGCCAGCTCTACCCAATGCTACCGCCTCACTCGTATTAGGCATCATTGCAATTGTTGGCTCTTTTTGTTATGGAATTATAGGTCTCATCTGCGGTATCGTGGGATTGATACTCGCCAACAAGGATAAGAAATTATATACAGAAAATCCGGAGTTGTATTCACCTTTCAGTTTCAGTACTTCCAACGCAGGCAGAACCTGTTCCATTTATAGGGATTGTACTTTCTTCCCTCATCATTATCGTGGTAATTTTTTACATCGTTTTAATTGGCAGCCTCATATCTACCCAGGCGTTCAGGTAAGAACGGATTGCAATAAGTACCATCCTTTAATATAAAAAAATATGGAAACTCAAAACCTTTTAGACACCGATCTGCTGATCGATCCAATTGCAAAAACACACCTAAAGGACACGGCTA
>JBDSAP010000305.1:0-10003 GCA_039922055.1 Ferruginibacter sp. | reverse complement strand
TTGAAAATATTTTTGTTTGATGAACAAACGGGTGAGTTGAAAGACTCACCCGTTTTGTTTTAATTTTTTTTGATCCGAATTAATATTAGTCAGTCTACAGAAATTTATACATGCTACTTATTTTGATCAAACATATAATCTACCACAACTCCATTCACCAGCATTTTTTTTCCTTCATAAGTTTGTTTACCTCCTGATGGAACACAAACAATAATTGCGGCATTTTGTGCCGGTAGTGTTATTTGAGCAGAAGATGAAACATTGCGCTGTATAAAGCTTCTTGTAACGGTATTATACAGATCAACCTTTTTCCCCCGTTCCACTTTTATCGAAATTGTTTTGGCAGATGTATAAGGATTGTAATATAGATGAGAAGGATAAGCTTTGTCGTGATAAAAATCGGTGGCCAATAAATTCAATTGCAATATCCCTGCAATATTTGTGGTACGGATGATGCTGCCAAAGATGCCTACATGGCCGCTTCCGTAAACACTGAACTGAGACTCGGGTGGATTTTTACCAGGCACCCAAAGCGGGCCATCACCCTGTGCTACCGGTCCTTTTAAATTTTCGTGTGGTTGATAGGATGATTTGCGGATCATGCCTTCGTATCCGATCACTCCTTTAGTAACGGCTGCTAATTGGGGGATGGTTTCATGATCATCGGGCATGTATTGAGGATAAAAAAATCTTGCTGCATTGGCTGCGTTCAGCATCCATTTGCCTATTGCCGCAGCGTAAGACTGATCGTACCTAACCATTGGAACGAGCGGCCATGCGGCATCATAGGTGTTCATCAAAAAGCCATAGCCTCCGTGATCGACCGTACTGCCAACAATGCCTGAGATATCCAACCCATTCCAATTGCCTACCAATACGCCCCATCCTTCCCGGCATATCGGTGTACCATCAAAACTCCAGCCCAACATTTTATTCATGTCATATTTCTTTCCCTGTTCTGCGTTTATCCTGGCGGATAAATAAGCGCCAAAGGGCATCAACACTTCGTATGTAGGATTTTTAGATTGCGATTGCAATGCAGATAAAGCGCTAAGCGCTCCTTTTAAATACCGAGGATCTTCAAACTTTTTATAAGCTGCATATAATACCCATGCATGCCCTGCTGCTACATCCGGCTGGGCGCAGATGTTATTCTTCATTGGTTTCATTTTGCCATAATCAAAAAAGGACCAATCATAGTTGCCGTTCAATATTGAATCAGCTGAATAAAATTTTTCGGCAATGCTCCTGGCTATTTCAGTAAAGCCGGGTTCATCAGGATACTGATCGTAAATGGCATAGAACAACAGATTTGGATACACATCATACCACCAATCACGCCCATATCCACCGCCTAACAAGGCTACTTCCGGACAGGTGTTGTTCATCATAATATCCCAACCCGTTTCTTTATTGAAATAGTTTTTCAGCATGGCCACATAGTTAAGGTTTTGCTGATTGGTTTTGTCAATACCAACCAATGTGGCACCCATCACTGCACCCATTGTTGCCAATGCTTCGTGAAATATTCCTTTGTTATTTGCTGGTCCCTGGCGTGCATCTCCGATAGCCGTATACACTCCAACAACGGGCTGAGGGAAATTTTTCATGCTGCTGTCTACCCATACAATTGGCCAGAATTTCCCCTTCGCTTTAAAGTCGAAAACAGTTCGATCAAAACGAAGTGCAAGATTTTTATAATCGATTATTTGTAGTGGTTTTGGCAGTGATGGCATCTGCTCCACACGTGGTATCTTCTGTTGCCTAACCTGGGCTTTCGCTATTATTCCGCAACACGTAAAAAAACAAGCTAACAAAATTTTGAAAATATTATTCACTGGCTATTGTTTAATTGATGATTTGTATGATAATACGATTATACTACCGCTTCTGCCACTTCTCCAATCACTTTCATATCTATTCCCTGCTCTTCCGGCGATAGCATTTTTCCATCACCAATAATTCTCTTCGCTACGAAGATCGACCACAGTTGCAATACTGCAATAATAATGACAGCATATCGCAATGCAATCTCGGTGGAAATGCCGTAGGCTAAAGCTAAAAAAGTTCCTGCACCCAGGAGCCGGCCAGAATACAAGCCCCATTCATGATTCAGAATATAGGCATACTCTCCACGTTTCTCAATTTTATTCACAATGTCTATTACCTGGAATTGAATAGGAAAATAAGCCAGGTCAATTAATGGTTTTGCGATCAGCAATAAAAGAATAAAAATAATTACACCGAGGCCGCTAAATAAAGCGCCATTTATTATTGCTCCCAACGCAAACAGGCCAAGTCCTACGGCAAATATTTTAATTCTGTCTTTCGGCTTAGACAACCGTCCCAATACATACATGATGATAGCTGCGATGATGGCTCCTATAGATTGGGCAGTTCCTAAGGCACCTTCCTTTCCCAGTAAGGTCATTATTAGCATAGCGGGAGCCGTTACTAAAAACCCTTGCGCAAGGCCTTTCAATAACGCCAGAGAAAGTAGCTTATACCATAAAGTATGAAATTTAAAAAATACAAACTTCTTGTGTATAGGATTTGGGAAGGTCCCTCTAAAGCAAACAATGGATGCCAACACCGTAATTAAGAAAACAATGCCGGTGATAATTTTGTAAGCAAGATGAATAGAAGCTTCATTGTGATTGGAGCCACCGCTGGTCTCGATAAACCAGCCAATCGTTACAGGAATAAGGACTGCGATAATTGTATAAAAAAAAGTTTCTAAGCCATAATAATAATTCCGGTTTCCATCATTGGTAATTGCCAAGGCAAGAACATCCCTGTTTGCCCAATAAAACCCAAATGACAAGCCCATTATAATACCTGCTACTCCCAGCCCAAAATTATTTAACGTATGCAGGCTCATCATAAATATCATCGATACTGCGCTCAGCATCATACCGGCAGAATATAATTTCCGGATATTAAAATGCTTTAGCAAAAAACCGTTCAACAAAAATGTAAGCGGAATTCCTGTATACACGGTCAGTTGATAGATCACCACCTTTGTAGGGTCGTTCGAATTACGCATTACATAGGCAGCTACAAATGTATCGATCACCGGCAGCACAAATGCATACACAAGATTGGTCATTATCAGCACACGAAAATTACGAGGCTGACTTTTAAAATGATCAATTTCTATTGTTAGTTTATTGCGCATGATTATATTTTAATAATGAAATAATTTCTTTTATTGAAAACTGTGCTCCACAAACAAATTCATCTGATGCACCATAGTAGATCGTTACAGTGTCTCCACCTGGTTCAACAACATGGCCATTTGTAAATACTACATTGCCAAAAAAACCGCTCAGCTCATAAGAAGTAGAAGGCACCATAATCGGCTGTTCTGTACGGGCAATTACTACAGAAGGATCATTAATATCCATTAAGAAAGCGCCCAGGCAATATTGGTGATGTTCGTTGGCGCCATGATATATTTCGAGCCAACCTTTATCGGTCTTTATAGGCGCTGCACCGGCTCCAACTCTGGTGTTATCCCAGGCATCTTTCCTTGTTTTGATAATGCATTTGTGGTTTCCCCAATGGATGCCATCAGGCGATTGTGCCAGCCAAATAAAATTGCCGCCAATATCAACACTGCTCGGCCGGTGCAATGCATAATACAGTCCATTGATCTTTTCTTCAAAGATTGCACAGTCCTTATTATGTGGCGGCAGTATCATTCCGTATGATTGAAAATGTTTCCAATCTGTAGTGGTACGTAATCCAACACCAACACCATTATCTGACACTGCTGTAAATGTGAGGTGGTATTTATTTTCGAGAAAAGTTACCCTGCAATCTTCTACGCCAAATGTTTGCAAAATGCCTTCGCCGGTTAATAAGGAATAACCTTCTAGTTGATGAAAATTTATCCCATCATCACTGCACACCAGGCGCAGGTGAGATAGTGTAGTTAAATAATCAACGCCCTGGTAATTAATCACCCTTGCATCTGTTGCTTTCAATGCAGGATCATCTTTTGAGATTTCTATTATCTGTGTTGTGCCCGTTGCCGTTAGTACGGGAAAAGAAATGATATTTTCTTTTTGTTGCGGCCTTTCCGCTACTCTTACTATCATCCATGTTTTTCCTTCAAATTGAAATACACCGGGATTTAAAAGACAGGTAATTTCAAGTCCATCATTGCTCGGTTTCAGATCGGACGGAGATAACAATGGATTTTCAGCGAAGCGCCGGGCAATGTCTTTCATCAATATTATTTTTATGTTGTTGTAAATGCATGGACTGGACGTCTATGATTACTTTGGGCTATACTCCTACTGACTGCGCATTGCTCCACAATGGTAAAATGTACAAGAGTGCGATCCCGATAAAAGATCGGGACTGGCTGCCACCGAAGTTCCACAAAGAGTTGAAGCCGGGCCCAAAAAGACCTTATACCCATGCCGATGTAAAGAGAAAATGTACAGACGATATTCCCCGCTCTCAACGGGAGAACGGAGGAATACTGGCCATATTTTTATTCGTTATTTCAGGCGTTTATTAATACCCGGGATTTTGCGTTAGTGTGCCGGCAGATGCATCAATTTCTCCCTGCGGAATTGGATACAAATAGTGATAGTCTTTGAAGTTTTTGCCATGCGCTGTCATCACGGCTTTTGCTATGCCCCATCTTTTTAGATCGAGCATTCTTTGAGACTCAAAGCCAAGCTCTACTCTGCGCTCTGAGATCAGCCAGGCTTTAACCGCGGCCTTGTCTGTAGAGGCTGGCCTGTCTGGCAAAGTGCCAGCGGGCGGTACTCCACCGGTAGATGTTACTGTAGTCCGTGCTCTTGCTCTTATTTGATTGATGATAGCAATTGCCGCCGGTAAATCATTCGTTTCTAAATAGGCTTCGGCTTTCCAGAGTAATACATCTGCAAAACGAATGTATATTTTATTGGTAGGGGCGTTGTCGTTTCCTTTGTAAGTACCATCCAGCGAACCTAATAGTTTATTTACGTATTTATTTGGTGCATCTACCGTATAAATTTTTCGGGGATCGTTTGGTTCAAATGCAGCTAAAAAATCAGCGCTTGGTGCAAAAAAGCCCCAGTCCAATGGTGCACAGATACCGTTACCTCTTAACCAATTCCCTGTTTGTGCAAAGGTTTGGTGATCATAAGCAAAGATTACTTCGCTTTCCGCAAACTCATTGTTTGGATTAAAGGAATTGAAATAGTTGGCGTTTAAACTATAAAAACCTAGGGCTTCTAATTCAGAAACCAGGCTTATCACCTCAGGCCACTTTTGCGTATATAATGCCAGTTTTGCTTGTAAAGCAATTGCAACGCCTTTAGATACTCTCCATTTTTCGGTTGTACTACTGTATTTTGCATTTGGCAACAAGGTTTTAGCCAAGGCTAAATTTGCTTTTAGCGTGTCGTATACGATGGCCTTATCTTTTTTAACAGCTACCTCAAAAGCTTCCTGAAAAGTTTGTACCGGAGTGAGAATTAGCGGCACATCTCCAAAATTGGTGACTAATGAAAAATAGTAGTAGGCCCTGATGGTAAGGGCTTCGCCAAGCAACTGATTTTTGCGGGCTGTGGTAATGCCGGTCAGGGTCTCAATATCTGGTTTCTGCAATAAACTTATGCCTAAGTTAACTCTCTTTATACCCTCGTAGTCGTATTTCCATAGACCATTTGCCGCTTTGCTGGATGAAGTAAAAGTGAAATTATTATTCTCGTCCATCCATGCCTGGTCTCCATCGGGAGTCCATTTTTTCTCCATATCATCTGATGCGATATCCTGCATAACTAGGTCATTTTGAAAAACCAGGCCATGGTCCCAGTCCCAGTTTCCGAGTATATTAAGCCGATTGGATAGAAGCTCATAGGACGAGCTTACCGAAGACTCCAGCGTATTAAGTGAGGGTGTATTGGTAACCTGGTCGATCGTTAACAAACCCACTGGTACTGTATTAAGTTCTTTTTTACATCCTGCAATTAAAGTAATACCTATTGCCGCGGTTACTATTAAAATCTTTTTCATATTGCAATTTTAAAAATGATTATAGTTGAATTTTCGCCCCTACTAAAAAGGACTTTGTTTGAGGGTAAGTACCTTGATCTAATAATGAAGTTGATTCAGGATCTAAACCGGTATAATCGGTTTTCGTAAATACATTTTGTCCTGAAATATATAATCTTATATTTTTGAATGCACCTCCTTTAGTTTGAAAGGTGTATCCCAGTTCAATATTTTTCAATCTTAAATAAGATGCATCTTCTACAAACACACTCGATCCATTGTCGTTGCCAAAGCCTCCCCCATTATCATTAAAAGTATTTCTTGGTACTGTATTGCTGGTACCTTCTCCATGCCATGCGCTCAATACTGCAGTGGTGGAGTTAAATGGCCGGCTATCATAATCTAATATCTTCTTTAAATCATTGTAGCGGTCCACGCCTTTTACACCCTGTATCAAAAATGAAAAATCAACATTTTTATAATCAGCAGAAAAAGAAAAACCATAGGTGAATTTTGGTATTGGATTACCTATAAAAGTTCTGTCAGCAGCATTAATTTGTCCATCTGCATTAACGTCTTTATACTTAATATCACCAGGCTGAACACCGTTGCTATTTGTAAATAAAGTCTTTGATATTTCTCCCGCATTTTGATAAATCCCATCAAATTGAAAACCGTAATAGGAACTTATAGGATGCCCCAGTGTAGTTAAAGTGTGTGTAGCTCCATCTTCTATGCTTTTTACATAGGTGTATAATTTTTCTACCTTATTTCTAAGGGTGGCAATATTTAGGTTGGCATTGTATTTAACCGCATGATCACTGTTGCGATAATTAAGACCTAATTCAAACCCCTTGTTGCTCACTTCACCGGCATTTACATAAGTCCTGTTAATCTCACCAACAGCTAAAGCGGGTAATTGTACAGTCAGCAATATATCTTTCGTTGTTTTTACAAAATAATCTGCTGATACCGTTAACCCGCTTTTTAATATGGCCAGGTCCATTCCAATATTGGCTTGGGTTGTTACTTCCCATTTTACTTCCGGGTTGCCAAAACGGGTAACTTTTACACCCCCTACTTTTGTTACCAAAGTTTCATAAGTATGATCTGGTATTTCCTGGTTGCCCGAGCTGCCCCAACTTCCTCTTAGCTTTAAATTATCTACCCAGGCTATATCTTTCATAAAATTTTCCTTGCTCACTATCCATCCTGCTGCTACAGATGGGAAATACCCCCATTTATTATTAGGGCCAAACCTGGAAGATGCGTCGGCCCTCAAAGAGGCTGTTGCAAAATATTTATTGTCATAGCCGTAAGTTGCAGAACTAAAATAGGAGAGTAAGGCCCAATCACTTGCTGTACCGCCACTATGCATATTCGTTTCACTTCCATAATCAAGATACCTGAAGGGATCGCTTATATCTTCAAAATTTTGACGGCTCCCTCCAACTCCGGAATTTTTGTTGGTAATGCTTTCCATACCCACCAGTACATTTATATTATGCTTTTGGTGGAGGGTTCTATTAAAGGCGAGGGTGTTAGTAAAGGTAAATGTCATTGACTCGCCGAAGTTTTCATCTAAATTATTTGGCCGGTTATTTCTACCAGCCCCCGGATAAGGATCTGTCTTATCATTGTTATTATCATCTCCGAAATTTTCAGCGAATTTTTTGTTGTGGTCAAAAATAATATCGACTCCTAAGCTTGATTTAAATTTTAAGGCATTGTCTCTCAAAAAACTGTATTCGCCAAACACATTTCCAAAAGTGCGGTAACCCTTGCGCCTATCATCGTTAAAATGAACTATCGCCAAAGGGTTTGAACTTTGCTCATAATGGCTGCTGAATACCCCAAGAAAGTTTCCTGCATTATTAGGATCAGGAATATATCTGTAAAAAGGCAAATCGGTATACGGATTATTTGCCGTGTAAGTAGGGTCTGAAGCATTCTTAAATACCGACACTACAGGAGACCTTAATAGAGCATGGCGTATTACACCGGGTCTGTCTCCGCTTGAAGATAGCTTGTCTTTCTTTTCGTAAGTCACTTGTAAATTGGTACCTACTTTTAGCCTATCAGATAGTTGGGCATTGATGTTTGTTCTAAAATTAAAACGTTCGTATTTATCATGATCTTCTACAATAATACCATCGATGCCATAGTAGCCAGCCGAAAGCAGGTATTGAACCTTATCCGATCCACCACTTGCTGTCAATTGAAGACTTTTAGACTTGCCCTTTTCAAAGAGCTCCTTCAACCAGTCCGTATTGGCTAAATCTGTTCTGCTTCTGTCGGCTGCGTAAGGACTAATGGCTGTAGAAGCATTCCCTGTTGTATTGTGCCATGCCTGGTCTTTCACAGTCAAATACTGATCGGCATTTAGCATTTTAGGAAGACGGGTAGCATTATAGAATCCTGCATTAAAATCAATATCGATACTGCTTCTGCCTTTTACTCCCGTTTGAGTAGTAATAACCACTACCCCACCGGCGGCTCTTGAACCATAAATTGCCGTTGCCGAAGCATCTTTTAAGACAGTAATAGATTTTATATCAGATTGATTGAGGAAAGAGACGTCCCTGGTAGCCACTCCATCAACAACATATAGCACTTCATTATTACCCAATGTTCCCTCACCTCTTATTCTAACTTTAATACCGTCACCAGGAGCGCCGGTATTGGCTGCCACAAATACGCCGGGAACCTGCCCCTGCAATGCCTGGGCCACATCAGCAATCCTTGTTTTTGAAAAATCTTTCATATTAACAGTAGTTACAGCTCCGCTAATGGAAGCCTTTTTCTGGCTACTATAACCCACAACTACCACATCATTCATTGTATTTGCTTCGCCCTGTAAACTGATCTGCAATTGTGTTCTACCGGATATAGGAAACTCCTGTTTTTTAAAACCTATATAACTTATTTCCAGAGTGCCGTTTTCCGGGGCGGTGATGTTAAAGTTTCCGGCAGTATCGGTGATGGTTGAACTAGTAGTGTTTTTTACACTAACTGTAGCGCCAGCCAGCCCTTCTCCGGTAGCTGAACTTACTTTACCTGACACTCTTATAGTTGATTGCGCCGTGGATGAAAGCTGCATGAACGCAAACCCAACAAAGCATACAAAGAGTTGTAAGCCGGGCCGGAATAGCGTTGAAAAATAATGATTGATACCCAAGAGTCTTTTTTTCATAAAATGCAAGTTTTAGTATGGAAAGAAATTAAATGATTGGCCAAACTGGCCAGGATGACTTAAGCAGTTTTTAAATTAAATGATGCATGTGTAATTTTCGTTTGTGCGTTTTGGTTGGCTATTACTTTTTTGTTTGTAGGATTACTTTTTATGGTAGTCACAAACGCTTTCAATTTTTATTGAAGATGTTGCGGGTGTAATACCTGCATTTCTAATGGTGCTGTAATTTCTTTGCCAAAGATGATCACCTGGTAAGAAAGGAGTAAAAAATATAAAAAACGGCAGCCACGTTTTTTGAGTTAGCATATATAGCAATTGATAACCAAAGCTATCTTTTACGTAAGATGGTTTTGTACACTATGGTAACATTTTAGTGTACTATGGTTGCAAATAAAGGCCCCCTGTCCCCCGAAGGGGGAACTTAGATTGTTACTGTATTATATATGCAGAAGAACTTTAGTTTATTCGGGAAATGATTTTGGATAAATACCTGTTAAAAACTTGATTAAGATTTGATAGGCTAACAAAACAAAATTTTCAGGCGATGAAATACTTTATGCGGATAAAACTTAATGTAACAAATCGAAGCCCCCTGTCCCCCGAAGGGGGAACTTAGATTGTTACTGTATTATATATGCAGAAGAACTTTATTTTATTCGGGAAATGATTTTGGGTAAGTACCTGTTAAAAACTTGATTAAGATTTGATAGGCTAACAAAACAAAATTTTCAGGCGATGAAATACTTTATGTCGATAAAATTTAATGTAACAAATCGAAGCCCCCTGTCCCCCGAAGGGGGAACTTAGATT
>JBDSAP010000304.1:0-19747 GCA_039922055.1 Ferruginibacter sp. | reverse complement strand
ATGCCTTACAAGAAAACTCGTAATTTTAGAAAATGCATACATCAATTATACAACGCTAAAAATAACCGACCGTGAAGTTTAAAACAACCCTTCTACAGGCAGGCAAGACTGCCACCGGTATAGAAGTTCCCCCAAAGATTGTAGAGAGTTTTAATGCAGGCAAGAAGCCGCCTGTACGGGTAACCATCAATGGCTACACTTACCGAAACACCATTGCGGTAATGGGTGGCGTGTACATGGTAGGTGTAAGTGCAGAGCACCGTGCAGGCGCCGGTGTAAAAGGCGGTGACCAAATAGAAGTGACCATTGAATTAGACAATGATCCCCGAACAGTAGAACTCCCTCCTGAGTTTGAAAAAGCATTGAACAAAAATGCCGCCGCAAAGAAATACTTTGAAACACTTTCAGTTAGTAAGAAGAAGGCAATTGTTATACCCATTAAAGATGCGAAGACGGATGAGACAAGGGATCGGCGGATTGAAAAGGCAGTTGGTTTTTTGAAGGAGGGGAAGGAGCCCCGTTAGATGACCCAATGGGTAAACACGAATAGACTTTATCTCCCAGCGGTGGTTTCACTAAGGAGGTTTATTCTGCAATGTTATTGATGTGAAAATCCCACCGGAGCAGTAAAAAACTTCAGCTAAAAAATTGATTTTTATAAGATGTAGGTAACATCCCTGTTTCTTTTTTAAAGAGCCGGGAGAAGTAAGACATGTTTTCAAAACCTAAATCGTATGCTATTTCAGAAACAGTTTTATCTTTCTTTCTGAGCCTGTTTTTGGCCTCATTAATTAAAGCAATGTGAATAAGCTCAATGGCAGTTTTTCCAGTTTCTACTTTCAGTAAGTCAGTAAGATAACGTGCAGAAATGTTCAGCCCGTTTGCCAAATCAGCAACAGAGGGTAAGCCATTGTCAAAAAGGGATCCGTCTTTAATATGCTTTTGTAAAATTTTATTGAACGCTGTCACCGTTTTACCGGAAAGTTGTTGCCGGTTGATGAATTGCCTTTTATAAAACCGTTCAGCATATTTCAGCATGGAATTGATGCCTGCCAAAATAATCTCACGGCTAAACTCATCCTCACTGTTATTATATTCCTGCTCAATTGTGTGAAAAATATTCCAGATAATTTTTTCTTCCTTCGGTGCCAGGTGAAGCGCTTCATTGGTTTCGTAATCAAAAAAAGAATACCGTTGAATGTCCTCATGCAAAGAATGACCGCTCAAAAAATCTTCATGAAAAACTAAAATGTATCCATCCTCTTCAAACTCTAAATTCCGCATTTCCACCACCTGGCGTGGCTTCATAAAAATCATCGAGCCGGTTTCATGGTCAAATTTGGTGCGGCCATACAGCACGTAACCAGCTTTTACTTTTTTAAATCCAATCATGTAAAAATCGCTGGTGTATTCTGCGTTATTTATCTTGATGTTACGATTGATACGCAGAAGACCAAGCATAGGATGTTCCGGCAGCGGCACATCATTGGCAATCGCCATTTCACTGATTGATTTAAAGTGTTTCATCGTATTGATCTTAAAGTTATCGAATTAACGAAGAAAGAGATTGATAAGCCTATCCGTATTTTTAGTGAAAGGAGCATGCAAAAGATCCATGCCATTCCAGATTCCCTGTTCGTATATTCCTTTTGCATGACTGAGTGTTCGGAAACCTTCTATGCCATGATAGGCGCCCATACCGCTTTCACCTACACCGCCAAAAGAAAGATCATCTTGTGCGATATGTGAAAATGTTCCATTGATCGTAACATTGCCGGAGGTCGTTCTGCTCAAAACCCTTTGTTTATCTTCATCATCATGTGTAAAAAAATACAGCGCCAACGGTCTTGGCCGGGCATTTACATAATTGATGGCATCATCAATAGACTGATAAGTAAGTATCGGTAATATAGGTCCAAATATTTCTTCTTTTGCAATACGCATTTCGTCTGTCACATTTAATACAATTGTCGGAGCCATTGTATGAGGGCGCTTTGATGCATCACCCGGACGGTTACCCACTTCTATTACCTGGGCTCCATGTGTTCGGGCATCATCAAGCAGTTCATTCAATATTTTAAATTGTTGTTCGTTCACAATAGAAGTATAGTCGTCTCCGGTTGGTCCTTCAGGATAGGCCGCCTTTACACTGTGTTCATAAGCCTTTATAAAATCATCAACTTCGCTTTCATGCACCAATGCATAATCAGGTGCAATACAGGTTTGCCCGGCACTTAGGAGTTTGCCGTACACAATACGGGATGTTGCTTTTTCCAGCGAATAGCCCTTAGAAACAATGACTGGCGATTTACCTCCCAATTCCAATGTTACAGGCACAAGGTTTTCGCTTGCAGCTTTCATCACCGAACGTCCTACTAAGGTGCTGCCCGTGAAAATAAGATGATCAAAAGGCAACCTACTGAATGCAGCTCCATCACCATTTACAAGTGTTACCTGCTCTTTTGGAAAAATTTCGCTGAACATCGAAGCGATCACCGCATTGGTTGCAGGCGTGAATTTTGATGGCTTCAACATAACCCTGTTGCCGGCAGCAATTGCAGTAACAACGGGCATCAACGATAAATTGATTGGGTAATTCCATGGAGATATTACACCTACTACACCAAGTGGTTGGTATTCTACTCTTGCATTTCCAAAACGCATGTGCAATGCAACGCTTCGCTTACCTGGAGTCATGAATTTCTTAAGATTGCTACTCAGGTATTTAAGACCTTCAATAACACCTAAAATTTCAACGATGGCAGTTTCGTGCCGGGAGCGATGACCAAAATCAGTATTGATGGCTTCTTCAATTTCGGTTCTCCTGGCAATCAATGCTACTTTAAATTTCTTCAAATCAGCTCTTCGTTGTTCAAGGGTTGGTGGACCGTCATGTAAAAAGGCATTCCGCTGATTGGTAAGAATAGTATGAAGTTCGTCCGATCCTGGTGCTAAAATATTTGTTGTCATATTTTTTGAATATAATAATGTGAGTAGGAGATATTACGATTGAAGCAGGCGGGCATTTTTCTTCGCATTAATTAATCCATAAGCCACATTAGGAAACAGGCGGTGTAGTCCATAAACCAATTTAGTGTCACCGACACGTATCGTGAATTGATTCTTTTTAATTCCGGCAATTAACGCGTTTACCAATTTTTCCGGAGAAATTCCTTTTGACTCTAAATTTTCTGTCATGCTTGTTGCCACCACAGGTGGTAGTAGTTCAAACACTTTCACATTGCTCTTCAGTATTTTTAAATGATCTCTCAGCGATACCGTATAAAAGCGCACGGCCCCTTTGCTGGCAGCGTAGGTTGGAGCAAGATTGAATGGTACATAACTTAACACGGAAGAAGTATTGATGATGGCAGCTTCTTTCCTTGACTTCAGCATTTCCATAAACAGATTGTTCAGGCGGATCACACCCAGGTAGTTGATGTCCATTTCATACTTTGCCAGTTCAAAATGTTTATCATTGGCTATCCCCAGGTTTTGCGGGCCGCTCATTACGCCGGCATTGTTGTATAGGATGTCAATTCCTCCGAGCTCCTTAATCTTATTGAAAAGTAACTGGGTATCATCTGCATTGGCTACATCACTTTTTATGGCAGTCAATGCAGGATATAATTTTTTGACTTCATCCAGTTTTCCCTGGTTCCTGCCGGTGATGATCACTTTTGCTCCATTGGATAAAAATTGCTTTGCTGCCTCCAGGCCGATACCTGCGGTGCCACCGGTGATCAATATTGTTTTTCCTTTTAATTCCATGATTTTATTTTTTAAATACTTATAAATTGTTTTATAATTTTTATACACCAAATTGTTTTAGATGATAGCCGATGTGCATCATTAACAGTCTTCCCCATTCGTTATCACTCATACGACCAAATAAAGGATGTGGCCCCCAGGTAGAAGTGGTTTTACTGTTGCAGGCTTTATTGATGATTTCAATGAGCAATTGTTTTTCGTACTCAAAGTCAAAATGTTGGGTTGGCGGTATTTTAAAAGTTAAGGGTAACAGCAATCCTTTTGGTTGTTCTGAAAGTAAGTCTACCAATACCCATTTAGATATTGTTCTCGACATCAAATAACTTTCATCGGGCAGATCAAAATATCCCAGGGCACTTCCCGTAGCCAAATTCAGGTGATGCAACATTTGATCAGGGTTCATACTGCCCCATTGCCTTGCTGATTGTGGAGTGATGCTATTTACCCTGTTGGTTAATGCCTGTAACATTTTTTCTGCGAAGAAATCTTTTCCTTTTATTCGCTTCTTAAAAGGTTCTTTCAATGTGGCAATTAATATAGGCAAAGTACTTCCCAGTAAATACTTATTAATGATGCTTCTTTTAAGTTTTGCTTTTGGTAACATTTCAATGATTGAATTTTTTGATAACACAAAAGTAGATTGGCTTAATGCCTTCGTTATAACTCAAAAGGAGGAACCTCTGACACAAAACGACTGGAGACTGGCAGTAGTAAAATCCGTCTCTAATCAAACAGGAAATAAAACAAGATGAAAAGTACAGCCGCCAGTAGAGTAAGGAAGGGGATTTCACCTATTGCTCCTCACACAACAATGCGTGAACCCGTCGATCCGACGGATACCGGGTCATAAGGCTCTTCAAGATAATGGTGGTGATTAATAAGCTGGGTACACAGCATGTGCTTATTTAATATTCAACTCGTACCGTGAAGCCCGCCGGTACTATAAGTACATAATAAGGTTAGTAACTTCATAAGTATAATTGCCGGTGATCGACCAATGCCTATTTGGATAGATTGCCGCAATAGATTATTTTGTTCCGCAAATTCGTGCCTTGTGTGCCATTTTCGATACTGCGTATTCAATCATAACATTCACCCAACAACTCATGAAAAGATATTTGCTGATTATTATAGTTATATACAGTTCTTGTCAACCAAGCTATGAAAGAAAGGCTTCCAAAACGGATTGCGATAAATTCAAAAAAGGCAAATTTTTTCATCGATCTCAAGGAGATCCTACTCTGTACAAAATCGAAAGAAACGATTCAATTCAAACAGAGTTTATAGGAAAAACGGGAGAGTTCGCAAATCTTAAAATTAGCTGGACAGGCCCCTGTACATATGAATTAACTTTCTTAAATCAACATATTAATGGACCGGACTCTGTTCCTGAATCTTACAAAAACGTGAAGGTAAAAGTCGAAATAATTAATATCCGTGATGATAGCTGTTTCGTAATAACAAATGACGGAACTAAGCCACTATCTGGCATTGTTTACATCGATAAAAAATAAACAAAATTAGTAATGAAAAGAACGACATGAACATGCTCTGCAAACTGCATGCAGGAACCTGCAATCACACCCTCCATCCAGAAATGGTAACATAACAAACATGATTGCTGGTCATCAATTATGCCTATTTGGATAGATTACCATAATAGATTATTTTGTTCCGCAAATCTGCGAGTTAATTAGTCGTCATTGTAAAACAACATTCAAAATCCCGATAGATAAATCGATTAAAACGTATGGACAAATCATTCATTGAAAAGCAAATTGAAATAAATACAACCCCCAAAATATTATGGCGGGCTTTTACAGACCCTTTAGTTACAAGACAGATGGGTGGTGAATATATAACCGACTGGAAAGTTGGAAGTTCACTTAACTGGAAAGGAATGGACGGGAATATTTATACAAATGGTATCATCCTCGAATTAGACCCTGAAAAAGTATTTAAACACAACCTTTTCAACGTGGACGAAAACACAAAAATATTATCTGTAATTACTTATAAACTTCATGATAATAATGGATCAACTACTCTTTATGCAAGGGAAGACTATGGTATTGAAATGACCGACAAGGAATATGAAGAAGCTTCAGAAGGGTGGAGCTTTGCGCTAAACATTTTAAGAGAAACAGCCGAAAGTTTGTAATGCCATACAAACCGAAGTGGCTACAATTCTTCTGCCAGCCACAATAGATTATTTTCATTTGCTCAAATCTGTGAGTGGTGAGCCATGCTAAAAAAGACGCTATAAATGCAAGTACTATTATCCTTTATTATTTCTTTACTTGGATTACTATCAATTAAAAAGGAATTAATTGACATTACCTGGGTGGAAAAGTTAACAGGCGATTACTCCTTTGCAAAACAGCGCTCGATCGACTGCGATGCCTGGTGTTATGAATGGGCGGGAGCGAATACGATAATAGCAACAGCGGGACAAAAAGATACAATACATTGTTATACCCTAATGAATACTGCCACTCATTGTAGTTTGCATTTAACACTTACTAACAACTCCTGCTTACCAACTATTGTTCTAAAAAGTATTAGGTTTCAAGGCGATAAAACTTATCAATGCAAAGAAGGTTTCATAAAAATTGATAGACCACTATGGAAACGAAAAATTCTTAAAGCGGAATTTGATTTCATTTTCAACAATGACGAAAACGAAAAAAAGATTTTCTGGAAGGGAAAAATTTATACGAAGATAAAATAAGCACGGGCACTCAGTACCGATGCCTGCCGTACACCTGGGAAAAACTATAATGCATAATAACAACCGCATAAAATCTATGATAAATGAAAGCGAAAAGAAATTAAAAAAGCGAATAAGATATCTTATTATTTTTTTTATCATTGCATTACTATTAAGTGGAATTACGGCTTTCCCAATTGAGACAGAGCTTTCCATAGCTAACGCGAATATTTCGTTATTTCCTGAATATCTTAGAAACTGGATTAGTACTGTTTACTTCGCGGTAAAAACCACGAATACGAATTTCCCCTACCTGAGTTATGGAACGGATTGGCTCGCCTTTGCTCATATTGTAATCTCGGTTGCATTTGTAGGACCTTTGAGAGATCCGGTAAGAAATATTTGGGTAATTCAATTTGGAATGATTTCATGTATAATGATTTTCCCTTTGGCTTTTATTGCGGGACCAATAAGAGGCATCCCTTTTTATTGGCAATTGATCGATTGTTCGTTTGGAATTATTGGTTTTATTTTACTTTTTTTCTGTTATAGAAATATACTTAAACTAGAAAAAGTTCAAAGCAAAAATGTAGCCTGACATTAGGAGACCTTGTAAAGCACGCCCTGCCAGAAACGCCCTTTCACAATCTTTGACAAACATGCATATTATGATTGCAGCCTACCAATCAAAGGACACAATTTTTTCTTCTTGCTAAACACTTTTCCCTGGCCACCAAAACTCGCTCACACCCTTGCATGGAAATTTGACAACTACGATTGCTGATGATCACTCATATCTATTTGGATGGATTGCTGCAATATATTATTTTCAGTTGCAGAACCGATAATATCCCGAAATTGCGGCTTCAACTAATTCTTTTAAATGCATATTTGTATCGTACATAATGCTGTGATCCCGGCGCTGAAATATGGTGGCACAGAAAGGATGATATGGTGGTTGGGAAAGATGCTGGTAAAAATGGGCCATAAGGTTTCTTACCTCGTGCCCAAAGGTTCCTATTGCCCTTTTGCCGATGTATATGAGTTAAATAATAATTTACCTTTCAACAACCAGGTTCCTGAAAGGGCGGATCTTGTTCATCTTTTAACCCATACCAATGAAAGGCCTGCTAAACCATACATCACAACTTTGCAGGGTAATTTGAATGAAGCCGTACCGCTGGATATAAATACAGTGTTTGTTTCCCGAAATCATGCTAACCGTTACGGAAGTGATTGTTTCGTTTACAATTGCCTGGATACGGAAGATTATGGTAAGCCCGATTTCACTATCAAAAGGAATTATATCCATTTTTTAGCAGATGCCGCATGGAGGGTTAAAAATGTAAAAGGTGCAATAAAGATTGCAGGAAAAGCCGGTTCGCAACTTCATGTAATCGGTGGTGTGAGGTTTAATTTCAATATGGGCATCCGGTTGACTTTTGATCCGAATACCCGTTTTCATGGAATGAAGGGTGGAGAAGAAAAGAATAAAATTATCAATGGCTCAAAGGGTTTATTGTTCCCGGTTTTGTGGAACGAACCTTTTGGGATAGCATTAATCGAAAGCCTGTATTTTGGTTGCCCGGTTATTGGAACGCCTTATGGATCTTTACCTGAATTGATACCAAAGGAAGTCGGTTTTCTTTCTACAAAAAAAGATGAATTAATAACAGCGGTGAAAAATATTGATGCTTTTGACCGCCTTGCCTGCCACCGGTATGTACTGGATAATTTCACTTCAGATAAAATGACACTGCAATATTTGGCACTGTATGAAAAAGTTATGAACGGGGAACAATTAAATGCGATTGCTCCAAAATTGAAAGAGGTACAAAAGGAAAAATTTTTGCCTTTCGATTAAGACGCAGCAAAGTTGAAAAGACTCAATTGATAAAGACAAATTTAGACTCTTTCAGCAACGCTCTTTCTAAAACGTAACTTCCCGGTTATCTATACTGTACAGGGGGCAAAATCGTGCGTTTAATTTTTTTTATGAGCCAGGCAGAAGTACTACTATTTAGCTTCAGTGGCAGCCAGTCCCGATTTTTATCGGGATTGCACTCTTGTACTTTTTATCTTTATGGAGCGAATTATAAAGTCACTAACTTATCCCCTGAGAAGTATAACAAACAAAACCCGGTTTACATTTAATAGAAAATAAAAATTTATGAACGAAGCAAAAAAAAAATTGATTCTTGCCGAACAAAAGGCAAAAGAATTATTTAATACCGTAGCCGAAAGAGGGCTAATAGTTTCGGGAAAATCTGAGAAAGAACTTAGCGATGAAATAGTAAAAATCGCCAAAGAAGATTTCTCTATTGAAAATTATTGGAGCAAAAAAATTGTGAGAACAGGCATTAATACATTACAACCCTTTATGGCAAACCCTCCTGACCTGGTTATCCGGGAAGGTGATATACTGTTCTTCGATTTTCATCCCATTTTTGAAGGTTGGGAGGCCGACCTTGGAAGAACATATATTTTAGGGAACGATCCTTTGAAACTAAAGTTAAAAAATGATGTAGAGGCTGCATGGCACGAAGCGAATGACTGGTATTTTAAACAAACCAATCTTACCGGCGCCGAATATTTTAAATATGTTACCGGCCTTGCAAATCGCTATGGTTACGAATTTGGAAATGCAATAGCTGGTCATATCGTGGGACAATTTCCTCATGAACAACCAGATGACCCTAATGATTTGTGTTTAGATGTACATCCGGAGAATCATGATGATATACTTCAATTAGACAAATACGGAAACAAAAGACATTGGATTTTAGAGCTTCATTTCGTGGATAGGGTAAATAATATCGGCGCCTTCTTTGAACAATTGTTAACACCCGAATAAAGCAGGTTGCACGTTGAGTGATGAAGATTTGATCGCCCACTATCTTTTGTTCTGACCTAACCCGCAACTGTGGACTTTTGATTGTAATTTGTAGCCCTGCAAATTTTTTAACATTTAAAATATTTTAACATGCAAATGGATCATTGTGGATTTCAAGTAAGGAACATGGACGCTGCTATAAAATTTTACACAGAGAAATTATTATTTAAGCTGGATCATAGAGCGATCAACGATGCTGAACAAGAGGAATATGCATTTCTATCATTGGGCAAGGCAAGAATAGAATTAATTCAAGACCTGGTGACTGCTTATGAAATTCCCGAAATAAGAAAACCTTATTGTCCACATTTTTGTATTGAAATTGATGACATGGAGAAAGCGCTTTCAGATCTGAAAACAATGAATATAAAAATTGTAAAGGGACCTCTAAAAATTGAAAACGAAGAGACCTGGATTTATTTTGCTGACGAAGACAATAACGTGCTGGAGTATATTCAGTGGTTTAATAAAAAATAACTGCGCAAATTTGTGGGTAGTGGCAAACTTAATTAGCCCTTAATTAAAATGGATCTTTCGAATTACATAGAAATTTTAGCGTGTACAAAACAAGGTTGGTTTTTCAAAAAGGACAACACCCCGGAACGCCTCAACGCCCTAATAAAAATTGCAGAGATCGGCAAACCCGGTACAATTTTCAATCTTATTCCATTTTTAAAAGATAATTATAAAGATATTCAAATAGCTACATGCAATACCATAGTTGAACTTTTCAAAAAAATAGAAACAAGAAAGGGATATTACGATACACTTAAATATTGCAACATTTCTACAGCCGATGTCGGCAATTACCAAACAGTTTTTCAAGGTGAACAATTGAATACGATTTTATCGATTGCAACATTAAACTGTAACGGTTATGTTAGAGAAAAAGCAATTAAAGAACTTGTTAAAACGCATAATCAGAAAGCAATACCCTTTATACTTTTCAGACTTTCCGATTGGGTAAAACCTGTCAGGGATAGTGCCTTAGAAGGAATAAGGAAATTCAAAAAGCCAGAATTTATTAATGCACTTGTTGACAACCTGGCTGTAGTTGAATGGATTCAAAAAGTTCAACGCATCGATTTGAGTTCTGTCCATTCAGAAATAATGAAATTCGTATTAGTTGACAATAGAGACTATGTACTGGAACATTTCAAAACGTTTACTGATAGAACCAGGATTCTAATTGCAAAACAAATTTCTTTTTCAAAGATTGTAGATTCAGCAGATATGAGGCTGTTATTAAAAGACAATCATTTCTTAATCCGGAATTTAGCTTTAAATCATTTTGATAAATTAACCGAAACAGAAGTTGATTCTTTATTAAAAGACAAATCAGCAAAAGTCAGAATTCAAACTCTTTATAAACTAAAGGGTCAATCAAATTTTGCTGACATTATTCTTCCGTTTCTATTCGACAACTCCGCTTCCATTAGAGAACTTGCCCAATACCGATTGAAGAATGAACAATTAGACTTTGCCAGGTTATACAATGAAAATTTGATGGCTAAAAGAGATATCATTGGTTCTTTAGCTGGGCTTGGTGAAACAAACGGTAAGCAATTCGTAGAAAATATTCACCCATATCTAAATGATCAAAACATAAAGATTAGAAAGGCTGCTTTTCTAACGCTACGGAAGTTAGACTCTAAAGAAGCCTATAATTTTGCTCTGCTGAATTTAGATAGTGAATTTATTGGTCTTAGAAATTTAGTGATTGAATACTTATCAAAATCGGCAACTCCAGAAGTTTTGAATAAGGCAAGAGCAACCTATTCAAGTGGGCGATTGTACTTAAAGGAGCCGATGCTAAAACTATTTAGTAAAATTGGAGGATGGCCAGTAATTGGCGATATAATAGTTGGAACAATTGACGAAGATGAAAAAATACGCCGGTTGAGCTTAGCATACTTACAACGATGGAAAAAAAGATCAGTGAAGTATTTCATTCAACCAAAAGACGGTGAACTTGAAAGAGCCAATAAAATTTTGAACCATGCTCTTAATATACACGACGAAAAAAAGTATTATAGCGAAAACCCTCTGACAGAATTAAACTTTTACTTACGATGAGAGAGCCAGCACCATAGTGCGAGGCTAACGTAACTACCCATTAAATCCGCCTCGAACTGCAAAAAACAAACGATAATTGCGATTGATTATTAAACATAAAAATCCACTCTCACAAATGGCTTACAATGAAAAAATAGCTGGCAGAATAAGAGCCGCTCTTGCTCATTTATCTAAAGTAGAAGAGAAGAAAATGTTTGGTGGTATAGCATTCATGGTTAATGGTAAAATGTGTATTACTGTTGGCAAGGATAGAATAATGTGTCGGGTTGATCCAGCCATCCATGATGATGTGAGCACGGGTACCGGTATTCAAACTGTGAAAATGAGAGGAAGGGAATACAAGGGATTTCTTCACATAAACGAGGACTTAATAAAAACAAAAAAGGCTCTTGATTACTGGATTCAACTTGCACTTGACTTTAATAAAATAGCTAAGTCATCTAAGAAAAGTAATCGATAAATATTCTCACCATGAGATAAACAAAAAGTTAAACCTGCCAGTAACCCGTCCCCCACCATCCTTTATTGGTAACTCCAGGGATTTGATTGCATGTTGTCACTCATGTCTATTTGGATACATTGATGCAATAGATTATTTTGTTGCGGCAATATTTGAGTTGGCTGTAATAGCCACCTACAGACATTTACTAATTCAACCAATGACAAAACAAAAAACTTTACTTCTTATTCCTTTAACAATTATTGCTGGATTCTTGCTTTATAGCTGGGGAACGTTTTTATTTACAGAAGTTGTGGCAACCTGGCGCCATTATTTGGCACTTGGTCTTTTTGCTATATTAGTTTTTTTGTATTTCAAAAGTTTCAAAAAAACAGTTGTTGCAACAGGACTTTATTTAATAATCGGAACTTGCAATTTCTTGACACTGACACCTTCAGTTAGATGGGATTCTTATGGACTTAAAGTTGTTTCAGTAGAAATATCGACACCAAGATTTCAGCTTTTATCATTCGGACTTTTAACCCTATTTTGTATTCTAAACTTTGACATCTTAGTCGACATGTACCTGGACTATAACGAAAGGAAAAAAGCAAAAAGAAACATTTGATTTTTGTCAGCTAAAGCGAGATCCTACATGAAACAAATAGATGAATTAATATCAAACGGCTTTGCAACAATTGATAGTATCTACACGACAAGCGAAGTGGAAACTATGTTGTTACAAATTCGCCAGGCAAGCACAAAGAAAGAAACATTCAGAAAATCAGTTGACCTTTTTGCAATCAGGCAGTTTTTAAAAGAAGTTCCTTCAATCATTGACACAATTTTCAATGACAATTTAAAAGTAATTTTAAAGCAACTGTTGGGTGACAAATACTTTGTTGTTAAAAGCATATATTTTGATAAACCTCCTACTTCAAATTGGTATGTTTCATATCACCAGGATCTTACAATTTCCGTTGACAAAAAACTTGAATTAAACGGCTTTGATTTTTGGACAACAAAATATAATCAGTTTGCGGTTCAACCATCGCTTGACATTTTAAAAAGCGTTGTGACAATCCGTATTCATCTCGACGACACAGACCAAGAAAATGGAGCCTTAAGAGTGATTCCTAAATCACATCTAAAAGGTATTTGCCGACCAGAGACTATAGACTGGACACTTGAGCAAGAAGCAAATTGTAATGTTTCCAAAGGCGGGATCATGTTGATGAATCCATTGCTATTACATAGCTCCGGTAGGACAACAAATAACAGGCAGAGGCGAGTAATCCATGTTGAGTTTTCAAATCAGGAATTACCAGTAGAATTAAATTGGGCAGAGCGATTAAACTTAAATTGACAAAGTAAACAGCCCTTAAAAATCCCAACAAAATAGCAACATAAGTAAATGAAACATAACTACTTGTTAGCAACCATCCTACTTTTAATAGGAATCACTGCATTTGGACAGACTATCAAAAGAATTGATGGAAGCCAAATTAGCTTTGACAGTTTAAACTCAAAGATTGAATACTTAATGAAAGCTGCAAATGTTTCGGGAGTTGCTGTTTCAGTTTTCAATAACAACCAACCTGTATTCAGCAAAACATACGGCATTGCAGATGTTCAAAAAAATGTTCCATTGCAGCAATCATCCATTATGTATGGAGCATCTTTTTCAAAAACCGTATTTGCGTACGTTGCTATGCAATTTGTTCAAGAAAATGTTATTGACTTAGATAAACCTCTTGTTGAATACTTAAAGCAACCTTTGCCGGATTATAAAATACCTGGCTGGCACAGGGGCTACCAGGATTTAAAAGATGACGACCGTTATAAAAAAATAACAGCTCGTATGTGTTTAACACATACAACAGGCTTTCCTAATTGGCGTTGGTTCGAAGCTGATAAAAAATTAAAATTTAAGTTTGACCCAGGCACACGTTATAGCTATTCGGGTGAAGGCCTTTATCTACTGCAATTTGTAATTGAGCAGGTAACAGGCAAAGACTATGAAACCATTTCACAGGAAAGGATTTTTAAGCCCTTAGGTATGATCAATACGAGCCAGGTTTGGCAACCTCGTTTCGACTCAAATATTTGTTACGGACACAACGCAAAAGGAGAGCCTTATGAAATAATGAAATGGAAAGATGCAAGTGCAGGTGGTTCTATGAGCACCACGTTGGAAGATTTTACAAAATTTTACACCGCATTAATAAGTAGCAAAGGACTTTCTAAAAAGAGTTTTGAGGCAATGACAAACATCCAGGTAGGAATTAGATCCAAAGCCCAATTTGGACCGCTTGCAAAAATTGATAGCACCGACAACGACGATATAAAATTAGGCTATGGATTAGGAGTTGGAGTTTTCAAAACGCCCTTTGGCAGAGCTTTTTTTAAGGAGGGGCACGACGATGGCTGGGGACATTATTCCATTTGCTTTCCTGACAAAAAAATCGCCATCGTTATTATGACAAACAATGATAATGGAGAGAGTATTTTTAAAGAACTTTTAGCCTACTCGATCGGGGATATTTTTACGCCCTGGCGTTGGGAAAATTATATACCGTTTGATCAAAAGAATTAATTGAGCTCAAGCAAGAATGCCTGACGGATACTACACAATAACCAATCAAAATATCATGAAACTTAATCACATCAATTTAGTTGTTTCAAATGTTACAGAAGCAATCGCTTTTTTTGAGACATATTTCAATTTCAAATGTACCGGGATAAAGGGCGACAATGTCGTTGCCATTTTAAAAGGCGAGGACGATTTTACACTTGTTATTATGACAAGCAAAGAAGGCAAGGCTGTTTACCCAGGCGCATTTCATATTGGTTTTATGTTAGATAGCACAAATGCTGTAACAGACACTTATCAGAAATTAAAAAATGGTGAAATTGCTGTTGGACAAGAACCAGGAAAAATAAGAGACAGCTTTGGATTTTATTTTTCTTTCGATAACATAATGATAGAGGTAGGGCACTACCTAAATTAACAGGCTTACCAGAACGACGGAAAAACCACCCAACTATCTACCATAAATGAATCCAGATCTTATACTTCAAAACGTTGCCAAACATATTCAGCTCAACAAAACGGAGGCTGATTTTTTTGTATCAATATTGCAACACAAGACTTTAAAACGAAAAGAGTTTTTGTTGAGGCAAGGCGACATTTGTAAAACAGAAAATTTCATCCTCAAAGGTTGCTTACGGACTTATACTATTGATGATAAAGGTTTGGAATACATTGTACAATTCGGCATTGAAGACTGGTGGATGGGAGACCTCTACAGCTTTCTGACACAAACACCCGCCAATTATTTTATTGACGCTTTAGAAGACTCGGAAATTTTGCAAATCAGCCGGGAGAAATAATTTTGATGTTTTCATTATTTAAACCCCTCTATGAACATTCAACTCTACCTGGATAGAATTAACTATCCTGGGCCCATTGATCCTACAATTGAAATACTTTCAAAACTTCAAATATTGCACTTAATGAATGTGCCATTTGAAAACTTAGATATACATAATAACACAAAAATCGACTTAACAAATTTGTTTGATAAAATTGTGACCCGAAAACGAGGCGGGTTTTGCTATGAATTAAATGGCTTGTTTTACCAATTACTAAAGGAGATTGGTTTTACCGTTAAATTGGTATCCGCAAGAGTTTATGATGGCAAAAAAGATTTTAGACCGGAATTCGATCACATGGCGCTGATAGTAAAAATAGAGGAGGACAGTTATCTTGTTGATGTGGGATTTGGCGAGTTTTCATTTTACCCAATTAAAATAGAATCAGATAAAGACACCAACGATCCAAGAGGCATTTTTAGGATTGAGAATTTCGATGAAAATTATAAAGTAGTTAAAAAAAGAAATGCCGTCGAAATGTTTATTCCGGAATATATATTCTCAGAAAAGGAAAGGCAAATAAGCGAATTTCACGGCATGTGTAACTATCACCAAACAAACAGTGAATCTCATTTTGTGCAAAAAAGAATTTGTTCGTTACCTACAGAAAACGGGAGAATAACTATTACAGGAGATACACTGAAAATAACTGACAATGGAAAAGTGACAGAGAGGAAATTAAATACTGAGCAGGAAATTCAACAAGAACTTTGGAATTATTTTGGAGTAAAACTATGAAGCTGGCCGCTAAACCGCCCTATACTTGTACCTGGATTGCCAACGAGGATTATTTCCAGTTACGCAAATCGAAGTTAACGACCGGCATACATTATCTCGAAATTTTTAAAACAAAGACCACACAATTATTTATGGAAACAAAAGATGGAAAACAAGCAGTATATGCTGCAACGAGAGCAGAGTGGCGAAAATGGTTGCAGAAAAATAGCCAAACAGAGAAATCCGTTTGGTTAATCCTTTATCATAAAAAAAGTAAAACCCAAAGCATTAATCTCAACGATGCAACTGAAGAAGCACTTTGTTTTGGTTGGATAGATAGCCTGTGTAAAAACAGAGATGCTGAAAGTTTCTACCTGACTTTTACACCTCGTAATCCCAAAAAAAGCAAATGGAGTGCTCCCAACCGGGAACGGGCAGCAAGAATGATCACACAAGGATTAATGACCGAACATGGGCAAAATCTTATTGACATTGCTAAAGAAACAGGAAAATGGGAAGAAGCCGGAACGAAATAACGGGAAGATCAACGAACTGCTTATAGCAAGCCACGCATCACCCAATTTGAAAATGTAGTAGCTTCCTGTAATTATTATTAAGTACCAAGCAATAAAAAAGCCATGTTGTTAAAGACAATCACGATAACGCTTCTTTGTGCCCTATTAGGTATTACCTTATTTGCCCAAAACAAAAAGGCTAAGCTGTCTGGCATAATGCACACCTATCACAACTACAATATGTTTGATGGAGCAGTGTTAGTTGCAGAAAATGGTAAAATTATTTATAAGGATGCATTTGGTTTGGCAAACAGGGAGTGGAATATTCCCAACAGAACAGACACAAAGTTTATGATTGGTTCTGTCTCGAAGCCTTTAACAGCAATGCTGATGTTAATCCAGGTACAAAAAGGTTTAATAAATTTAAATAAAACTATTGCAGATTATCTACCTGAATTTAAAACTAAACCTGCTGCCAATGTAACGATAAAACAATTGCTGAGTCATACCTCTGGCATACCCAATTATGATATTATAAAGGATTTTTTTCCGAGAATCAGTCGGCAAAATTTTACACGAGAAGATTATATAAAAGTATATATAGACTCTGCTCTTGCATTCGAACCCGGCTCCCGCTATGCTTACAGCAGTTGGGGTTATTTTACATTGGGATACATTATGGAAAGAGTTACAGGGAAATCCTATTCGCAATTAATGAAGGAGGATATTTTCGATAAACTCCAAATGAACAATTCAGGCTCCTATTTTCATACCCAAATTATACCGAACAGGGCTACGGGATATGATTATAGCTTTGGAGGTTTTTCGAGTGCTGATTTCCGGGACCAGTCAAACACAATGGGAACCGGTGACATTTATTCAACGGTAGAAGATCTTTTTAAATTTCACCTCGCTATATCGAATCATGCTTTACTAAACAAACAGTTGACTGATGAAATGTTAAGTCCTGGTATTTTACCGGCAAAATATGGATATGGCTGGTTTAATCAAAACTTTAAATATACCGCTACCGATAGTATTGCTGCAAATTTTCATTTAGGGATGACCGACGGATTTATTTCCTTTATGCTCCGCATCCCTTCCACTAATAGCTTTGCCCTTATTTTGTGCAACAGTTCGCCCACTGATTTTTTTGGAATAACAAAAAACCTGGTAAAAATTCTCTACAACAAGACTGTAATCATAAAGCAACCTGTACACAAAAAGATAGAAACGTATATATCCAAATTAGGAGCAGCAAAGGCTGTTGAAGAATATAAAAAAATGAAAGCTGATACAGCGCATTATTACATTGATTGGATTTCGATGAATTTTATTGCTGAACAGTTATTAAACCTAAAAAGGTATCAAGATGCTAAAACAATATCCGAAAATAATGTGAACGAGTTTCCAGACAAAGATTTAGTATTGTTAACGATGGGGAATATTTACCTGGCGCTAAACCAACGGGAAGACGCTATCAAATTTTATAAAAAAACGCTGCAATTAAATCCTGGTTATGAAGAAGCAAAAAATCGGTTAAAGGAATTAGAAAGCAAATAACCGCAGTAAACCATGCGTCGAAACTAAGACCTCATTATCAATTTTAACTACGAATGTTAATACGCTCAAAGAAATCTATGTAAACAATTCGGAGCAAGTATTGACATGCTTAAAATGTCCTGGTCGGATTTCAAGGATGCAAAATGACTTGTAGCACAACACGCTAATAAACCACCGCTTCCTTATTATATCTTCCCCGGTATTCCAATGGCGACATTCCTGTAATTCTTCTAAATACTTCACGAAACGCTTTCACATCCGAATAACCAACCTCATACATTACTTCATTAATTGTTTTGCGACTTGATTCAAATGCTTTTTTTGCCAACTCTATCTTCACCCGTTGCGAATATTCAACTGGTGTATTTCCGGTTGCCTTGATAAATCTTCTGTCAAAATTTCTCCTCCCCACAGCAAACCTCGAAGACAAATGTTCAACCGATATTTTTTCATCCGGTTTACTTTCAATATATGCCTGTGCCTGTTGAACCATTTCGTCTCCGTGCAACTTCTGCCCCGTAAATATGGAAAAGGCCGATTGGCTTTGCCGGTCCATCTCAATCTGGAAAACTTTGGAACAAAAAATGGCCGTTTGCCTGTCATAATATTTCTCTACCAAATAAATCACCAGGTTCAGAAAAGAATAAGCGCCACCATTCGTATAAATTCCATTTTCATCGGTAATCAATTTATCAGTTTGCAAATTCACTTTTGGAAACATGGTTCTGAAATTATTCGCAGCAGCCCAATGTGTGGAGCAACTTTTTCCATCCAGCAAACCAGACGATGCCAACAAAAATGCACCGGTGCATATACTTGCTATTTCAGCACCGTGTTTATATTGGTTCTCAATCCAATCTATCAGCAATTCATTTCCCTTAATAGCTTTTTGATAATTATGATTCAACGAAGGAATGATGATGAGATTTGTTTTTGTTATTGCTGAAATATGCGTGTGCGGCTTCACTGTAAACAAGCCGTCATAAAAATCCACCTCTTTTGAAATACCGGCTAATTCTATTTTAAATAACTCCCTTCTACCGGCCTCTTTCCAATACGCATTGGCTCTTGTAAATATTTTGTAAGCGCCTACTATACTGCTTAGGTTGTTGCCCTGTCCTTCAGGAACTATTATGGTAAGATGTTTCATTTGTTTTTATTTTATGCTTTAAAACAATGTGTACAATTATCTTTTTTGTTAACAAGCTGTATCGCCCTGGTTGAACTGCAGTGGCGACGCTCCGTTCAACTGTAGAATATCTATTTGGCAGTCTTTACAGTCCCTGCACAACCACCGGCAACAAGTATTATTTAAAGTGAATATACCCGCACAATAACACTTAACTATTTGCGAAGTAATTTCCCACGCCCCATTAATTTCTTTGTCAAAGGTAGAAATTTACCTTGTCCAAATCAACCCACTACAAAGTCTATTTCACACCCCACCCATTTCCTTTTGAGACAATAGCTTTGCTGTCTACTATCAAAAAATCAGTAAACCGAAAAGTATATGGGAAAAGTAAATGAGCATAGTCAACATGACTCCAGATAGCTTTGCTTTGCAACTGAATTCTGGTGTGCATACTATCCATTACCAAACTGTATATTCTTAAACTCTTCCGGCGAGC
>JBDSAP010000303.1:0-6153 GCA_039922055.1 Ferruginibacter sp. | reverse complement strand
TCAGCAGTAACTTTTTAACCATCAAACTCTTGCCTTCCTCCTTCCCTTTGGGGAGGCTGGGAGGGGCCATCAACCGCTACTCAGCAGTAACTTTTTAATCAGCAAACTCTTGCCCTACTCCTCCCCTTCGGGGAGGCCGGGTGGGGCTTCTCTACTCCGTCCTCAAACTCTTCACAGGATTAGCTACTGCTGCCCTTATTGCCTGGAAGCTTACCGTAAATAATGCGATCAATATCGCCAGCACACCTGCTGCAATAAAGATCCACCAGTTAATGCTCGTTCTGTATTGAAAGTTTTGTAACCAGTTGTTCATTGCCCACCATGCCACAGGAAATGCGATGAGACAAGACACAAATACCAGTTGTAAAAAATCTTTGGAAAGCAAACCTGTTATACCTTTCACACTTGCACCCAGTACCTTTCTAATGCCTATTTCTTTTGTTCTTTGTTCTGCGGTGTAAGATGCAAGGCCAAATAATCCGAGGCAGGAAATAATGATTGCCAGCGTTGCAAACAAACGGGATAACTTACTTACCAGCATTTCACTCCGGAACATATTATTGAACTGATCATCAACAAAAACATAATTAAAAGGATAGCTTGGATTAGCTTTTTTCATTACGCCTTCTATCTGTGCCAGCGCTTTTTCTGTATTCGCCTGCGGCTTCAATCTTAAATACATTACAGATGTATTCTCTGGTGCTGTACATGCAAATAACACCGGATCAGGCTTGCCATACATGTCGCCGTATATATAATCATTTGTTACACCAATCACGCTGGCTACCGTTCCGCTGGTATCGCCATCATAGCGGATCAGTTTACCAACAGCGCTACCCTTACCTATCAGATCTTCAAAGGATTTAGTAATAAGTACGTTAATCTTTTTTGAAGTAATAGAATCAGTAGGAACAAAGTCACGACCCGCTATTACCTTCATGCCGGAGGTTTTTATAAACTCAGCCGTTACGTTTCGGGTAGATACAAGAATTTGCGCAGCCGCAGGTTTACCATCCCACACCAATCCGCCCGTATTGTTGCCGCCGTAAATTGTAGTGTGATCAGAAAGTGCAACATTTTCAATGATGCCAGTCCTTAACAGCTCCTGTTTGATCGAAGGATAGTTCTTTCCCATCTCGCCCTGCATGTTCATTTCTATCAAATTATTTTTATTGAATCCCAACTGCCTTTCTTTTACATGTTGTATTTGCTGGTAAATAATAATGGTGCTTATAATGAGGATAATGGAAATGGAGAATTGGGCAACCACCAATCCTTTTCTTATCCAGGCGGCGCTTCCGTTCCGTAGTTTGATGCCTTTTAAAACATACACAGGATTGAATGACGATAAATATAAAGAGGGATAACTACCAGCTACCAAACCGCAAACCAGCGCAATGAGCAACAAAGCGGGTAGGTGAAAAGGGTTGGCGAAATCCAACGCAAGTTGCTTTTGCACCAGCAGGTTAAAAGCAGGCAATGTGAGAGACACCATTAAAACTGCAATGATTGCGGCGATCAATGCCATGAATAATGCCTCACCGATAAATTGTGATACAAGTATGCTCTTACCTGCACCCAGTACTTTTCTTACCCCAACTTCTCTTGCACGTTTTTCGCTGCGGGCAGTAGAAAGATTCATAAAGTTGATACAGGCTATCAGCAGGATGATCCATGCGATCACAGAGAATAGCCGAACATATTGTATGCGGCCACCGCCGGTTTGCTTGCCATTTTCAAACTGATCGTACAGACGCCATTGAGACATGGCAAATAGAAATGGCCGGGCTATAGAAGTTGGTTCTCTTTGCTGAATAAAATTGTACAACTGCTTATTCACAGACTCGGGATCAACCCCGGGTTTCAACTCCACATAAGTGCTTAATGAGTTATTGCCCCAATGATGTAGCCACTCACTTCGCTTAAAATAAATTTCAAATGGCGCCAGCCATTCAAATTGTACAGATGAATTTTCGGGTATATCTTTTAAAACACCGCCGATCACATAATCTTGTTTATTATCAACCCTTACAGTTCTGCCAACAATATTCTTTTCGTTCCCAAAGAATTTTTTCGCAGCTTTTTGGGTAATTACAAGTGAGTATAATTGGGCAAAAGCTGTTTTGGCATTGCCTTCCACAAACGGCAGCGTAAACATGCTAAACATGGACGGCTCCACGTATCTACCCCCTGCATATACAGGTTTATCATTGATGGTAAACAGCGTGGTGGTTCGTCCTTCGCTTGAGCGGCAGGTATTGGCAATGCCGGGTATTTCTGCCTGTATTGCCGGCCCCAGCAAACCCGGTGTTGAACTGAACGTTGCGGTGTAGGCATCGTATTTCTGGTTTTCCTGCACATAGTAAAGCAGCGACTTTTTTTCCTGAGATTTATCATAGCCCACTTCATCTTCTACCCATAAAAAAATTAATGCTGCACATGCAATGCCAATAGCTAACCCAAAAATATTGAGGAAGCTATAGGTTTTGTTTTTCAAAAGATTACGGAAAGTTGATTTAAAAAAGTTCCTAAGCATCTTGGAAGTTTTTACCTGTTATAAAATTTATTTTTTGTTACCAACAATCGTTTTTCATAGCGGCATTGTTGTGTCACTCACTTGTACGTCATACCAATTTGGAACTTTTTGTAACGGCAAGTTTGGGCTTTAAAGCTCCGCAAAGAAAAAATGTACAAGAGTGCGACGCCACCGATGCTCCTTCATATTCTACTGTTTGGTTCATAGTAATTTGACTATTGACGATTGACATAGACCATTGACCATTGACAATTGGTAATTTTATCTTTTCACAAACAGCACCTAAAATCTTAAGTCCGGTAAGACCCCTCACAGCATTCCTAACCATTACATCATACATCAGACATCATACATCAGACATTTTATTCGGTCTTTAAACTATCCACGGGATTTCTTAATGCTGCCTTTATAGATTTATAGCCCACGGTTGCCCAGGCAATAACAAGCGATGCAACAATAGCCGTAACGAATACCCACACGTCGATGCTTATGCGAAAAACAAAATTCTTCAACCAGTTGCCCATCATGTAATAGGCAACAGGAGCAGCTACTAAAAACCCAACGATAATGAGTACGGTAAATTCTTTTGAAAAGAGATAAATAATATTTTGCACAGAGGCGCCGAGTACTTTTCTGATACCAATCTCTTTGGTTCTTTGCAAACTCATGAAGGAAACAAGGCCATACAAACCAAGGCAGGAAATGAAAATGGCAATACCTGCAAATATTTTATACAGCAATGCAAGTTGCTCTTCCTGCTTGTAGAATTCGGCAATACTGTCATCCATATAAGAACTGGTATAAGCATACTCGGGAAAATATTCATTCCACGCAGCCTCAACAGCAGCCTGCGTTTTAGCAAGGTTTGGAGATTTTATTTTAACACCCGTAACATTGTACCTGTCACGTCGCTCAAACAACATCAATGGCTTCACTGCTTCCCTGAGTGAATTGGTTTTAAAGTCTTTTACCACGCCGACGATTGTGTTCCAGCCACTGCGGCCGCTACGCAGTTCTTTGCCAATTACATCGTTTGGGCTTTTAACACCCAACTTTTTTACGAGTGTTTCATTTACGACGATTTCATTGGTTGTATCGCTTTTACTGTAAACATTTCCAGCTACTAACTGTAAGCCGTAGGTTTTAAAATAATCCTCATCAGCTGCTTTGCGGTAGATGTCAAATTTTTCGTCAGGTTTATGATCAAATGAAAAATTGCCGCTCCAGTTATTCTCTGATGAAGGCACATCTGAACTAAAGCTGATGGCCTGCACGCCGGGTATCTGCAAAACTTTCTGTTTGAATGCCGGCTGTCTTGCATGCAAAGTACTATCGGCATTTACGTTGATGTTAAACACTGCTTCTTTATTAAAGCCCAGGTCGGCGGTACGCACATAGTTCATTTGCGTGATCGCAACAATCGTCCCAATGATGAGCACCTGCGAAATAGCAAACTGTGTTACTACCAGTCCGCGTCTTAAAGAGATACCACCAACAGTTGCGGATGTTATTTTATTTTTTAAGGCCAGTACAGGCTGGAAGCCGGAGAGTATTAGTGCGGGGTACAATCCTGCAAGAAACGTAACCAGCAAGAGCATGGCTAATAAAAATAATCCCGTTTGAGGGTTGATCAAACTCAACGGTTCCTGTATAGATGCGATGTGTTTAATATAAGGGAGACATAGCAATGCAATACCTGCTGCTAACACAATGGCCACGATTACTATGAGGGCAGTTTCAGACATTACCTGCATAAATAATTGCGGACGAGTACTACCTAATACTTTCCGTATACCTACTTCCTTACTCTTTCTTACAGCCTGTGCAGTAGACAGGTTTATGAAATTGATACAAGCCATTATAATGATGAATGCGCCAATCAATGATAGTGTCCACAGAGTAGACTTGTTGGTTGTATGATCAGCGAAAGCTCCAAAGCGGCTATCAAAATGTACTTCACTCAAGGGTTGTAAAATATGCTGACGCTTACCGCTTTTCTTTGTATCATATTGTTGCTTGCTAAATTGGGCAAGTTGTTGATTAATATTGCTGATTTGCACATTAGGTGGCAGCAACATAAATACCTGGAAATTACTCGTGGTATTTCCATAGTCTGCCGTGTAGCCGTAAACATCAGCGTTCGCTTTAGCGGTTTCATAAGAGCTCACAATGCCCATCGGAAAATCTGTGTTGGCCGGGCCATCCTGTAATATGCCCGCAACTTTTACTGTAGCTGCATTATCTAATTTCAATAATGAACCAACCGCCTTCTTCCAGTCGCCAAAATATTTCTCCGCCATTTTTTGGGTAAGCACGGTTGTATTGGGTTCTTTCAAAACAGCAGGCGAACCTGCGAGCCACTTGTGATGAAACACTTCAAAAAACTGCGGATCACAGAAAGCAAAACCAGTTTCTTCGATGAACTTTTTTGCTGGTATGGTATTGCTCCCATCATTACCAAGGACAGTAACCTGGCTGCCAAAACTGGCAAACAAAGCGCCTGTTGTAAAGCCCGGAAATTTTGTTCTAAATGCTTCGAGCACAGGAAAGGGAACACCCGGTGTATATTCCATTCCATCCGCATGATCATCCTCTGTTACTACCCGGTAAATATTTTTATAGTTGGGCTCAAAAGAATTATAGCTTAATTCGTAACGAACTACCATGAATAATAATAAACAAGAAGCGATGCCGATTGCCAACCCGGTGATATTACTTGCCGCATAAGCTTTATGCCTGCCTATGTTTCGAAGTGCTATTTTGAAATAATTTTTAAACATGAAAATCGATGTATGATGTGTGATGTGTGATTTGATGTCTGATTTATGATGTCTGATGTCTGATTTTGTTTGTATATCTAATGCGGTTTTTATTTAGTAGTTGAATGAAAATATTTTTTTAATCTCGAAGCCCGGAATGGTCTTCAAGTTTGATACAAGTGTTATACCACTAACCAACTTATTAGTTTTAAGATAATTATATATTGTATTGAAAAAAATATGTACGAAATCGAACACTCTGTGTGCGATTATGGATGTGTACAATGCTGAAGGCGAATACGAAAATGTTGTGGATTGGTGTGCAGGTGTTAAGGCTTTATCTATGTTATTTCTTATTTCAAATTTCAAAATAGCTCATAGCTTCTTCACTGCTATTTACCAAATCGTCTCTATCAGCGAACTCTTACCTTCCTCCTCCCCTTGGGGGAGGCCGGGGGGGCCACCTCACTGCTATTTAGCAAATCGCCCCTATCAGCGAACTCCTGCCTTCCTCCTCCCCTTCGGGGAGGCCGGGAGGGGCTTGGTGGGGCTTGGTGGGGCTTCGCTATTTTATTCCGTCCTCAAACTCTTCACCGGGTTAGCAATCGCAGCCCTTACTGCCTGAAAACTGATAGTAAATAAAGCGATCAAAATTGCAATTGTACCTGCTGCCAAAAATATCCATGCACTGATATTGATACGATAGGCAAAGTCCTGCAACCACTTTTCCATGGTGTACCATGCTAGTGGAATTGCAATAACGGTGGCAATGCAAACAAGTTTTAAAAAATCTTTGCTAAGCAAAACCATCACGGAAGTTACAGTAGCGCCCAACACTTTCCTGATCCCGATTTCTTT
>JBDSAP010000302.1:0-5183 GCA_039922055.1 Ferruginibacter sp. | reverse complement strand
GCGTTGCGCTGTCTCTCATATTGCCCTGCTTATCTTTATTTTTTAACCGCCATTCAGTTGCGGTAAGGCCAAATAAAGCCATATTAAGCACATCGGCTTCGCTGGCATAAATGATGCTGCTTTGTGCCTTGGTAATAGCGGGTGGTATCAACGTTTCCTTTATGGCATCGGTATGTATGCGGTAGTTTATTTTGGAAAGGGTGCGCTGCAGGTTCCATTCCAGTTTAAGGCGGCTGTTCTCCTCATCTTTAAGCCGCTGAAATTCTTTAATGAGGTAAATTTTAAACTCCGGGCTTATCCACATCCCAAACTCAAATGCCAGGTCTTTGTGGGCATAAGTGCCACCGTACCTGCCTGCAGTTGCCTGCAGGCCAACGGCATTGGTTTTTTGCACCCAATCTTTAACGCTTATTTTAAAACTGTTTAACCCCGCCTGACTTTTAATTGTGGCGAATTCGCCATAATTAAAACCGGGATTATAGATAGACTCCCAGATACCGAGAAATTCAAGCGTATTGCGGTTACGCAACCAGTCGGAGATAAAAAAGTCTCCGTCCTTTGCCTTCAACATATCGGTAAGCGAAATATAATCCTGCCTGTTTACCTCAATAACAGTAACCGGTATTTCTTTTACCATGATGGTTTTGCCTGTTGCCATGGAGGTATTTTGCTAATAAAAATAAGAAGGGCTTTTTGATACCTTCCTCATAAATCTACGTTTCAATAAAAGCCCAATAAAGTTGTATCGTACAAGAGTGTCCATCTGAGCCGGGCTGAGGTTACGCTGATTACAACTTACATAATTTTGTAAAATCAAAAGCTCTTTGCAGTTAGACCGTTCCGCCCAATGGATGCATACTCCATACAAGAGTGTGGTTCTGTCAGCAAATTAAGTTTCGAACTGACCGTTGGAGGTCTTATAGAAGAGTAAACTTTTTAAGCTGCCAGGCTAAGAGCCTTTGATTTTTATTCATTTAAAAAGCAAAGTTATGATCAAAACAAAATTAAAAACAGAACATTCATCCGTTGTATCCATGGCAATGATACATCCGCACGCAGCAGGGATAGACATTTCTGACAAAGAACATGTGGTGGCTGTGCCGCAAGACGCCTGTAAAGACAGTGTAAGAAAGTTTGGTACTATGACTTGTGATTTGAAATTGATATGCTTATTTTTAAAACAATGTCTGATCCAAACTGTAGCCATGGAAAGCACTGGTGTTTACTGGAAACCTTTATTCAGCATGCTTGTGCATGAAGGCTTTGAGGTATATCTGGTAAATTCAAAAACTATAAAAAATGTATCAGGCCGCAAAACAGATGAAGAAGATGCAAGATGGATACAAAAGTTGCACAGTTGCGGCTTGCTAAAAAGTTCTTATTTACCTGATGAGCAACAGGATGCCCTTCGTACATTGGTGAGATACCGCAGAACGCTAATTCAGGACAGCACCCGTTATGTAAATCGAATGCAAAAAGCAATGGAACTGATGAACATTAAGTTCCACACAGTTATTAGTGATATTACAGGCCAAACAGGCAAGGCGGTTGTAGAGGCTATTGTTGGTGGCGAACGAAATGCGGAGAATTTTTTACCGCTTATAGGTAACAGGATAAAGGCGGATCATGAAACCATCAGAAAATCATTAGAAGGAAACTGGCTGGAAGAGCATCTTTTCACTTTAGAGCAAAGCTATGACATGTATAAAATTTATCAGCAACGCATTGGAATATTTGATAAGCAAATAGAAAAGAAATTGCAAGAGTATGAAGCCAAATGCAAGGCAGGAGTGATAGAAATTAAAAAAAACGATGCTGATAAAAATGATGTTGATGATACTTCGGCACAGCAAGCGAAAAAGAATAAGAAAAAAAAGGACAAGAACCATCCCCCTTTTGATGTAAGAGGGTTTTTGGAAAGAATACATGGAGTAGATGTATTGGACATCTATGGAATTAGTGAAACAGGTGGTTTAGAAATACTCTCAGAAACAGGTACGGATTTAAGCAGATGGGAAAATGAAGCTCACTTCCGGTCATGGCTGAACCTGTGCCCCAATAATAAAATATCGGGTGGAAAAGTTCTTAGCAGCAAGATGATGAAAAAGAAAGGGAATGCTGCAAGCCAAGCTTTCCGTTTCGCCGCCAATGGGGTTCAAAGAAGCGATCACTGGCTGGGTGATTATTTTAGACGAATGAAAGCAAAGGGTGGCAACAAATATGCAGTGTTAGCAACAGCAGCTAAAATAGCCACTATCTATTATAAAATGGTTCGCTACAAAGAAACATTCAAACCAATAGACTTAACAGAATATCAACAAAAATTTAAACTATCAAAGATTTCATATTTGGAACGCACACTTAGACGGCTAAAAGACGAGGCCGCCTGACGTGGTTGTATAGAAGTGCGACGCCGATGTAGTTAAATAGAAATACTAAAGCTGGGTACAAAAAAAATATGAATTATGAGTTATGAATTATGAATTATGAATTGTAAAACGGCCAACTGTATTCTTTCATCATTCATCATTCACCATTCATCATTACGTTCCGCCAGTTTTAATATCCCGGCTTGCGGGGCAATGGTTTTGTTTTTATGCAGCATATATTTATTGAGCCTTAAAATTCCATTTGCAATTGTCGCTATTCATATCAAAGGTTGCAAGTGCCGGTGTGCTATCTCCGGAAGATACCAGCGCTAATTGCTCTTTTGAATTTGGAACTACTTTAGGCATTATCCGGTATGTTCCATCGGTCAATTGATCTATTCGCCATAATTGTTCCGGTGCGCCGGTAAATGCCGGAACCGTTATTACTTCAGCTTCTGCTGATGCGGCAAGTACACGGTCGGTTCCTGTGATCAGTATTTTATAATAGTGGCCACCTAAATATCCGGCTGTATCGGGAGCAGCGGTTACTGTCCATTTTTGATTTGGACGTGATAAGTAATCACCGATTCTTACCGCAATGTTGCCGGCAGGCCAGCTTTTGATTACTGAATCCAATGACTGGGCGGGCACTGGTTTTACCGGTTCGTCATTATTGCGGCCAAACCCCCGCATTCCTCCTGCCATTCTTGTAAAATCAACTGCTAGTTCCAGTCCATATCCTCTTCTCTCAGATTCGATTTTATACGTTCCTTCTTTAACATTATCTCCTGCAACCGGCCATCCATTTTTCCAGAGCAAGGGACGGATGCCTAATACGCTGCGCCCGCCCTGATCTAAATCGGCTTCATAATGGCAAGACATTTTTTCAACGCCATCGCTAAGAACCGTGTGTCCAAAATGCCCTGGTCCTATAAGTCTTCCTTCGGTTGCAAGAACCATTTTGCCGCCACCTTCCAGCATGCTTCTTCCCACATTATCCAGGTAAGGACCGGTTATTTTTTTAGAACGGCCAACAACGATGTTATAGGTGGAGTTGGCGCCATCGCAACAACTGCCATGTGTAGCAAGCAGGTAGTACCAACCGTCGTGATATACCAGATCTGATGCTTCACAGGTAATGGCTACATCAACAGGTTTATTACGCTCTATGTGCTTTCCCGTTTTGGGATCCAATTCTTCAATGCGGGTAAATCCGTAATAGGTACCGTAAGAAAACCACAGGCGTCCCGTAACAGGGTCAAGCAAAAGACCGGGATCGATGGCATCGCATTCTTCATAACCATCGGAGGTAGCAACCACCACAGCATCTGTGTATTTGAAATCGGGCGAAGTTGGGTCAAGCGTCTTATTCCACATGGTAAGAATGGCGCCCTTGTGGTTGCTTGCGCCACCGGTTGCTCCATAGATGACCAGGTAGCGGTCGCCAATTTTGATAGCATCGGGAGCAGCGCCACCCCCCGGTCTTACAGCACCGCCATTCCATCTCCAGCCATCTTCAGATATTAATCCACCACCGCCTGTGCCGAATGTGTAATACTTTCCGTCGCATTCAACAATGGTTGACGGATCGTGGATAAATGGTTTTCCTACCTGTGCTGTTAATGTTTGTGTTATCAATGCGGCTAACAAGGCAGCCAGGCCGGTTATTTTCATTCTTTTCATATAGCTTCTATTTCAGAATAATTGATACTTTAAAAAGACTAACAGATTTTATTCGTAACTGATACTGAGATTTTTTACGGGCAATCCTTTTTCATCCAAAAAACGAAAACAGAAGTTGCACATTCCCGGTCCATTTATTACTGCTGCACGAATAACGTTCTTTCCTTTATTAAGCGTTAACAGCGAAGAGGTCCCATTATCTACAATCATATCCCTGTCGCCGGAAAGCAGCAGCGCTTCCTTGCCATTCAGCCAAAACATGCCTCCCGAATTAACTCCTGCAGCCATTCTTACGTTGTTGATTTCTTCCGGGCAATTGATAACGGTAACAAGCCAAAAGAGTACGCCGTATGGTGGCTTGTTTAAGGCATAAGTAAAATGATAAAAATTAAAGTTGAATGTCTTGCTGTCCAGCGCATACCATTTCAGCTCCTGTTGTCCCAGTTTTACGGTTGAGCCATTTTTGGGAACTATAGTATAATCATTGGAAAAGTTATCGGTGGAGAAGGTTGTTTTGAGATAGTTGTCGGTGAATATATTATTCCTCGTGATGTCTTTCCTTATGGGTTCCAGCACCATCCACCGTTGAATGAATCCCCTGGAATCGGGTGCCTTTTTTACATCAGAGGCAGGGGTAAAGTGTTTAGCCAGGGTATGTGTGGTCTCGTTTTTTATGGGTATGGGAGGCAGGGTTGGTCTTTGTCCCTGACCCGGTGGCTGGCCGAAAGCTGTAATGACACATACCTGTAATCCTGATAAAAATACAAGAGCCAAAACTGGCAATAAGGATTTGTGTTTTCTGTTCATAGTAGATCTTTACAGTGTTTATACTTGTTGTTCTTTAAGAAAATGCGATTATGAAAAATACAAAAGAATTTTCTTTTTGAATTGCATGGCTAACAGATATGAACTTCTACAATTCTACTAACTTTTTAGCTTTTTTACTTCTACTTTGACAAGTCAAACCTCTGTGTTTTTTTGTTGACCAGCAGAACTTTTTTATAGCGGCATCGTTGTGTTATTCTAATTCCGGTTTATCGGAACTCACTTGTACTGTATTTTTTCATGGCATCTTTTTCGTTCCATAATTAAACTATCGTAACCGTGAGCTACATTTTTTTAAATATGTCA
>JBDSAP010000301.1:0-22664 GCA_039922055.1 Ferruginibacter sp. | reverse complement strand
GGTTCGGTGTAATAATCTACAACCCATTTATTCATTTTGGTTTCAAACTTTTTATAGTCAACATTACCTGCGAGCTCAATAATGTATAAAGTTGTAGCCTGGTTAAATCCTTGTTTTATTTGTTCCTGATAACCAGGATCGGATTCCGTAGGCACAATCAAATCATATTGTATGCTTGAATTTTCAGGCCCATCTTCTGCAATACCACTTACGGTATAAAGCAATGTAGTATCCATGTTCAGCTCTATCGTTTTTCCTATTGCCTCCTGACTACCAAAATATTTTTTTGCAAGCGATGCTGATATAACAATGTTGTTGTTTGAATTGAGAACAGTTTTAGGATTTCCTTTTAAAAGATGAAAAGAAAAATTATTGAAGAATGTACTGTCAGCAAATAAAATATGTTTTTCTTTATATGTCTGATTATTTACTTTAACCAGTTGGTCACGATTATCTTTAAAGCGTGTAACGCTTTTTATTTCAGAAAAAGCATTTTGCATATTGGCAGCAACAATAACCGGAAATACTAACTGGTTTTGTACATCATCATTTTTTGTAAGAAAAGAAAAAAACCTTTTTTTAACAGTATCCGAAGAAGGGAATGTATTACTCATTTCCAAACGAAAAAGGCGACCTTTTTTTGTTTGGAAACTATCAAACGATTGTTCATACCTTATATAAAAAAATAACACCAGACAAAAAGCAATGGAAACAGAAAGACCGGTAATGTTTATAATGCTTAAGGTCTTGTTTTTAACAAGATTGCGCCAGCCGATCTTGAAATAATTTTTTATCATAGTTTGAATTTTGATTTTTTTGACTGGATGAATTAATATTTTATTCTGAAATCATGTTAATCTTATAAATCAGATTAATCATGGTTCAGACATTTCTACTCCGTTCTCAAACTCTTCACTGGGTTTGCAACCCCCGCCTTTATCGCCTGGAAACTTACTGTTACCAGTGTGATCATTAATGCGCCGATAGCTGCTGCTACAAAAATCCACCAGGATACATTTGTATGGTAAGTGTAATTCTGCAACCAGTTATTCATAAAATACCACGCTAATGGTATAGCAATAGCGAGGGCTATGATCACTAGCAGAATAAAATCTTTTGATAGCAACCGCCACACGTTGAACACAGATGCGCCTAGTACTTTTCTTACACCAATTTCTTTTATCCGTTGTTCGGCAATGAAGGATGACATACCAAATAATCCGAGGCAACTGATAAATATTGCAAGTATGGCAAAGAAGCCTGCGAGGCGTCCGATACGTTCTTCATTGCCAAATTTTTTGGCGTATTCCACATCTACGAAATGGTAGTCAAAAGGCTGAGCAGGATTGAATTTTTTGAAAACAGTTTCTATATCGGTAACCGCTTTATGCGGACTTGTGTTGGGATTTAATTTCAAAAGAATAAAATCAGGCGCTTCCTCTTGTAATGCAAAAATGGTAGGCCTCACAGGTTCGTAAGGTGATTGCATTATCATATCTTTTGACACGGCAATAATTTTGTATGGATCACCAAACCACCTAACGGTTTCGCCTACAGGATTTTTTAAGCCCATGAATTTTACGGCGGCTTCATTCAATATAATGTTGGTGGAATCACTAAAATCTTTTGAAAAATCTCTGCCATCAACAAATTGCCAGTTAATCGTTTTGCCATAATCGGGTGATATTCTAACCACTGAAAAATCTACAGCAAGGTTGGGATCTTTTCCATTCCAATCGATACCACTTGTTGAATTCCAAAGGCCGGTAAGCGGACTGGCTGACCCCGCCATTGATGTTACAGATCCTGTTCTTTGCAGTTCATTTTTTACGGTTTCAAAATGTTTATAAATTTCCGGAGTAGACGTTGGGACAGAAACAACACCGTTACTACTATAACCTAAGGGCCGGTTTTTGGTAAATTGTATTTGCCGAAATACAATGATGGTTCCAATGATCATAGTTACGGAAACAGAAAACTGCAACACCACTAAAACCTTGCGGGGCACCGCGGCCCAGCGGCCAACTTTAAACGTACCTTTTAAAATTTTTACGGGCTCAAAAGACGAAAGGTATAGCGCTGGATAACTGCCTGCAACAAGCCCGGTAATGAGTGTGAAGGCGACACCAAGTAGCCAAAACACAGGGCTGCTCCAGAGGATAGACATTTCTTTACCCGCCACCTCGTTGAAAAATGGAAGGGCCAACTGTGCCAATAGAATGGATACAATAAATGAAATAAAAACCATTAGCAAAGACTCCATAAAAAACTGGTGGATCAATTGCCTGCGTAAAGAACCAATTGCTTTACGGATACCAACTTCCTTTGCTCTTTTCTCAGACCTTGCGGTGCTGAGGTTCATAAAATTGATACAGGCCAGCAACAAAACAAACACACCAATAATACCAAACAGCCACACGTACTGAATTCGCCCGCCCACATTTACACCATTTTTAAAGTCTTCGTACAAATGCCACTGGCTCATTGGTTGCAGAAAAAGCGCCGGCTTCTTTTTGGCCAGTTCCTTATTTACTTTGTTGAGTTTTGCATCTTTAATCTTTACAGAAACTTTTTCAAAATCTGTATTGTCTGCCAGTTGTACCAAGATATTGAATGCATTTGGGCGCCATGGATCTTTGATAGTCCTCACCCATTCTGTGTTGTTGTAGTACAATTGCCACGGTGCAATAAACAGGGTGCCCGCCATAGTAGTATTTGCAGGCAGATCTTCATACACACCGGTTACCTGCACATCAAGCTGGTTATCGATCTTTAGTGTTTTGTTCATTGGGTCCTCATCGCCGAAGTAAGCTTTTGCAGCGGATTGAGAAATTAAGATAGACGATAGATCCTTTAATCCAGACCGGCTGCCTTTAAGCATTTTAAGAGAAAGCAAATCCGGCCCTGATGGCTCCATATATACTCCGCCCTTCATTAATTTTTTTTCGCCTAAACTTAAAATATGATCACCTTGCCCGCCCGTTAGAACAACCCTTTTGAAATTGCTGCCATACTTGCTTCGCAACTCCTCAGCTAATGGAAAGGGAATGGCCGACTGTGTGGTTGTTTCACCATTGTTGGTAAGGTGTTGCTTTACCATTGCAATGCGCTCATAGTTTTGATGATATTTATCAAACGATAATTCATCCCATATCCAAAGCCCGATAATAATCGCTACAGCCATTCCGGCGGATAAGCCGGTAATATTTATCAAAGAATAAACTTTGTTGCGCCGCAAATTGCGGAAGGTGATTTTTAGATAATTTTTTAACATGTGCTTTGATGTATGATGTATGATTTCCGATGTCTGATGTCTGATGTATGATGTATGATGTATGATTTGTGATATTGATTTGCGATGTCTGCGTTTTTTTATGATGTTTGATTTATGATTTATGATATTGATTTGAGATGTCCGCGTTTTTTTATGATGTTTGATTTATGATTTATGATATTTCATTTTTAATCGTGATGTTTTTTTTAAAGCTGCCAATTGTTTAAAGTACAAGAGGGCGATGCAAGATGCTCCTTATAGTTCTTCAGCCTGGACCAGTAATCTTTTTTTCCTTTTCAAATATTTTCAACAGCACATTAGCTAATTATACTCTTGTCTTCCTCCTCCCCTTGGGGGAGGCCGGGTGGGGCTTGGTGGGGCCGTTTTACTCCGTTCGCAAACTCTTTACCGGATTTGCAATTGCTGCTTTAATAGATTCATAGCTTACCGTGAACCATGCTATAAACAACGCTGTAGCCGAAGCAATTAAAAAGATTGTCCAGTTGATATCAATGCGGTATGCAAAGCTCTTGAGCCAGCTATCAATTGCAAGCCATGAAACAGGAATAGCAACTGCCATTGCAACAAGTATGAGTTTTGTAAAATTTCCTGAAAGGAGATAAACAATATTAAATACAGATGCACCTAACACTTTGCGTACACCTATTTCTTTGGTGCGCTGCTCGGCCATAAATGCAGACAAACCATAAAGGCCAAGGCAGGAAATAAAAATTGCGAGGATGGCAAATACATTAAAGATGCTTCCAATTTTTTGTTCGCCTCGGTACTGGTTATCGAGATCTTTGTCCAGGAAATTATAGGTGAATGGATATGCAGGATTTAATTCACTGTAAACTTTTTGCAGATCCTTAATAGTGGCTTCTGTTTTACCAGGTGCAGTACGTACTACCATTATACCACCCCATTTATTCCGGCGTAATACCAGCGGTTCGATAGCATATTGCAATGGTTTAAAATTAAAATCCTTCACCACACCAATGATGGTCCCTTTTGTTTCGCTGAAGGATAAGCTTTTGCCTACAGCTTCATCTACCTTCATGCCCATTATTTGCACTGCCTTTTCGTTCACAACATAATTGGAAGAGTCCCCTTTAAAATCTTCAGAGAAACCCCGGCCACTCAGCATTTTCATCTGGAATGCGCCAATAAAATTTTCGTCCACATCAATAGAAGGAACAACCACCTGTGAGTTGGGATCCTTGCCCTCCCATTGCACATCGATTGTGCCCGTCACAAGGTTTGTGGGAAGATCTGATATTACAGTAAAATCACTGGTGTTAGGATTTTGTTTCAAAGCATTTTTCAAGGCTTGTTGTTTACCCCAGATATCTCCTTTCATTGGTATGTACAAAAGGTTCGATCTTTCAAAGCCAAGATTTTTACTCTTAATAAAATTTAGTTGTTTATACACCACCGCGGTGCCTGCAAGCAGAACGATGGAAACAACGAATTGGGTAACGACCAATCCATTCCTGAATATTAGATTTCCGGTGCCGGGTTTCATTTTCCCTTTCAGCACTTTCACGGGTTTGAAACCTGACAGGTACAGCGCAGGATAGCTTCCTGAAATGAGGCCGGTTAATAACGCAATGCCAAGCAGGCTCGCTAATAATTTTGTATCAAGCAGGTGAATGGCCAGTTCCTTTTCGGCGAGCAGGTTGAATGCAGGTAACACAAGCAAAACGAGGCCAACAGCAATTAGCAATGAAAGAAATGAGATGATCAAAGATTCTCCCAGGAATTGCGCAATAAGCTGGCTACGACCAGCACCTACTACTTTTCTTAGTCCTACCTCTTTGGCACGGCGTGCTGACCGTGCAGTAGCAAGATTCATAAAATTGATGCAGGCAACTACCAGGATAAAAATGGCGATAACAAAAAAGATATTTACATATTGGATATTGCCATGACCAGGCAAATCTATTTGCAAAGCTGAGTGCAGGTGAATATCCGTCATTGGTTGCAGTTGAAAGTCTATTTTCATTTCTGCATTATGTGTTTTGTAAATTTGTTTGATCCGCTGCATAAGCTTCGACATTGATGCAGACGTGCGGAGAACGCTTTTATCCAGGCGGATATAGGTGTAGTAGTTGAAATTGCCCCACACTTTATTCTTTAGATCATTATCCATGGCGGCGATGGATGACATGGGTAAAATAAAATCGAACTGCAGGTGAGAATTAGACGGAACATTCTGCAGTACGCCGGTAACAATTAAATTTTCACTGTTATTATTACGAATTGTTTTTCCAATGACGTCGGCGCTGCCGAAATATTTTTTTGCCATGTCTTCGGAGATCAATACACTCTCGGGCCGTTGCATAGCTGTAGTTGCATTGCCCTTTAGCAGGGGAAAAGAAAACTCCTGCAGAAAATTTGAATCCGCATAAAAAATATTCTTTTCTTCAAATTTTTGGTTATCTACTTCAAAAAGATTTGTTGATGGTTTGCTTAGGCGAATGACGGATTTTATTTCCGGCATCTGGCTTTGCAAACCTTCTCCCATACCCGCCGGGCTTACTGCTGCTTTAAAATCCCCCGCACTACCGGTAAGCCTGTACAGTTGGTCAGCATTGGCGTGAAAACGATCATAGCTCAACTCATTTTGCACCCACAAAAGAATAAGTATACTACAGGCCATGCCAATGGCAAGACCTGAAATATTCAATATTGCATACGCCTTATGATGTACAATATTCTTAAGCGCTATTTTGAAATAGTTTTTAATCATTGACTATTTTTTTATGTATGGTTAATGGTTCATCGTCTACGGTTTTTTGTTTTTTGTTTTCTGTTTATTGTTTATGGTTTATGGTTTGTTGGCTCCATGAAGCTTTCTTTGTACAAGAGGGCGACGCAACAATGCTCCTTCTTGCTATAATGCCCGGACCAATAATCTTCATTTTTTCACTTTAGAATTTTCACATTTTAGAATTTTCAAATTTTCACATTTGTCTATTCCGTTCTCAAACTTTTCACCGGATTAGTCAATGCTGCCTTTATTGCCTGGAAACTGACCGTACCAATCGTGATCGCTACCGCTATCAAAGCTGTTACAACAAATATCCATGCGGTGATATTTATTCTGTATGCGAAATCCTGTAACCACTTGTCCATTACGTACCAGGCTATGGGTGAGGCGATGATAAATGCGAGGCCAACGAGTTTTAGAAAATCTTTTGACAACAGCGCAACTACGCCGCTTACACTTGCGCCCAATACTTTGCGGATACCGATCTCTTTGGTGCGCTGCTCTGCTGTGAAAGTAGCAAGGCCAAACAATCCGAGGCATGCGACGAAGATGGTGAGCGCTGCAAAAACGCCAAGTATCTGTCCTATCTTTTGTTCCGATTGATAAGTTGTATTGAAACGTTCATCCAAAAAAGAATAACTGAAAGGCTCATCTGTTGTATACTTATTCCATTGGGTTTTTATTCCTGATAATAAGCCAGCGATATCTTTTGTTTTGATCTTTGCGATGATCGTTCCGGAATTGTCGCCCATCACCATTACCATCGGAGAAATTTTTTCATGCAATGATTTAAAATGAAAATCTTTTACAACACCGATTACACGATAGGTCTTTTTCTGTCCTTCGTTATTTGTATTGGAAATAGTATGGCCCACCGCATCGGTTTCCCAACCGAATACTTTTGTAGCCGCTTCATTCATGATCACTCCCGAAGAATCAGTGGCAAAGTCTTTTGAGAAATTTCGTCCCGATTTCATTTCGATACCGAGCGTTGGGATGTAACTATAGTCCACGTCATAGCGCAGTGTTTTGATGAGCTTTGTACTATTATCTTCAGGATATACAAAGAAGTTATTATTCCAACTGGGGCCGGCAGGCAGGTAGCCTGACACGCTAACACTTACCACGGCTGGGTTTTGCAATAGTTGCTGGCGAAACACTTCATTGTTGTTACCAAGCTGCCAGGTTTCGGGCAACACCAATACCTGTTCTTTATTAAAGCCTAATTTTTTATGCTGTATATAAGAAAGTTGTTTATAAACAACCGCAGTGCTTACAATGAGTGTAATAGAAATAAAGAACTGGAACACCACAAGGCCACTGCGAAGACTGATACTTTTTTTACCGGAAGTAAACTTGCCTTTGAGTACCGCAACCGGTTTGAATGAGGAAAGAAAGAATGCAGGATAACTTCCGGCAAGTACTCCCACCATTAAACCAAACAAAAGCAATGATGGAATAAGCCATGGATTATCGGTGAAATTGAGACTGAGATTTTTGCCTGCAAGATTATTAAACGCAGGTAATGCCATATATACAAAACCAATGGCGAGCAATAATGCAATGCCGGATAAAAGAACAGATTCCACCAGGAACTGCCGGACGAGTTCCCCTTTCAATGAACCCAATACTTTGCGGATACCCACTTCCCTTGCTCTTTTTGAAGCGCTTGCAGTGGAGAGATTCATAAAATTGATGCATGCGATCAATAGCATGAAAATTGCAATAGCGCTAAAAATATATACATAGCGAATATCACCGGAAGGAGAAAGATCATACGCAAAATCAGAGCGCAGATGTATATCGGTAAGGGGTTGCAGAAAGAGGCCGATATTATTTCCTTTTTCGTTGAATTGTGCAAAGCTCATTCCCATTGCCTGCAATATCTGCGGACCCATATATTTTTCAACTACCTGTGGCAATTTGGCTTCCAACTTTTTATAATCATAGCCTGGTTGCAAAACCAGGTAAGTATAAAATTCCGACTCCATCCACGAAGTAGACCTTGAACCAGGAAAGGTTGACATGGATGCAAAAAGATCGAAATGGAAATGAGAATTTACGGGCACTTCATCAATGAGACCGGTTACTTTGAGCGGCGTACTTTTCCCATCTCTGAAATTGATCACTTTCCCAATGGGATTTTCGCTTCCAAAATATTTCTTTGCAACGGCTCTTGTAATAACTACCGTATTGGGTTGATCTAATACGGTTTTGGAATTCCCCTGCAAAAGTGGAAGCGTAAATATTTCAAAAAAATTAGAGTCTACAAAGGCCAGGTTATTTTCTTTGAAGGACTTTTCGCCATACATCAAACGTGGCCGTCCATAGTCACGAATACGTGTAGCTTCCTGCACTTCGGGATAATCAGCTTTAAGTGTCTGCGCTGTTGGCGGCATCACGGTCGATTCATTCATCTTACCACCCTGTACCGTACCACGAAAAAAAACCCGTACAATGCGATCAGCTTTTTTATTGAATTTGTCAAAGCTTAATTCATTCTGCACAAAAAGCATAATGATGAGGCAGGTGGCAATACCAATTGCAAGTCCGAAAATATTAATAGCAGAAAAACCCTTCTTGTTTGAAAGGTTACGCCAGGCGATTTTGAAATAATTTTTTATCACGGCTATACTTTTACTTTAACGAATAATAATGCAAGCATGCAATCATTCCCTCCCGCTCACTTCAGGAAGGAATGATATAGCACGTTGTAAATTGTTTTGCACCCGGTTTTCCTTGTGTAGAAATGATGCAGCGTGTTCCAAAATTTCCATAGATAGAATCTTTTTTATCAAATTAAATGATCATACAATTCATTGTCATGGTGTTGTTCTTAAACTCCGGATTGGGTTGGCATTTGCTGCCCTGAAAACTTTTAGTCCGACCGTTAGGCTGCAAAAAAACAAAAGGATAAATAAGGTACCGACAAAAGCTTCTATACCGATCGGTGCATGGTACACATAAATGAAATTGAAAATAATTTTATCAATCAAAAGGTATCCAAGTGCAGATCCGATGGCAAAAGCAATTAGTACGATATAGATAAAATCTTTTGAGACAAGCTTCATGAGATTAGCGATAGAAGCGCCCAACACTTTTCTTACACCGATCTCCTGTTTTCTGCGAAGAATGTTCAATGATACCAGCGCAAACAATCCGGAGGCTGACAATAATAAAATAACTGTAGCCAGGAAAAATGACACTGATTTAAAGCCCGCATTCATATACTTTTCTTTGTCGATCACATCGCTCTGGAGAAACCCATTGTAAGGTTTACCAGGTGCTACTTTGTACCATGTAGCACGGGTAGCTTTTGCAGCTTCAGCAAGATTTTTTGGAGTGGCTCTCACAACAAGATATTTGTAATTGTCAGCTACAGCGAGCTTCAAAACGCAGGCGGGTACCATTCCGTGCAAACCAAATTCTTTATAATCTTTTACCACTCCCACGATGCTATAGCGGTTGCTATCCAATTCGATCTGTTTCCCAATCGGATCCTGTAGGTTTAATTTATTAACAAGTGTTTGGTTAACGATCACAGACACTTCCTTATCCAATCCTTCACCTGCATAAAAGTGCCTTCCGCTTATTAATTTGATACCCATAGCGTCCAGGTAATTTTGGCCGCCTACTTCGGCAACCTGCACATTTATTTCATCCTTGTCGCAACGGATCTTACTCTCTCGTGATCCGGCCCCAAGCTGATTTACTGTACCCGCAACCTTCTCAATCCGTGGGTCGTTTCTTAAAGCATTACTAAGTGCTGTAAACTCGTGACTGTTACTGATCCTGGTTACCGCAACTTCATTGATTGCGTATCCGAAATCAACTTCATCTTGAAACGAGGCATTCTTCGTTAATGAAATGCCGATCACCAATGCAATGCACGAAATACTGAACTGTGCCAATAACAACGCTTTTGTAAAACGGCTTTTCGGCCCAAAAGTGCTTACACCTTTCAAGATACTGACAGGCTCAAATGAACTGATATAAAACGAAGGATAAAGCCCGGCAACTATAGCTGTGAATACCGGCAATAAAAGGAGGATCATCCATAGCTTAATGTTTGTACCAAAATTTAATTGAAGTCCGACGCCGGACCAGCTATTGAAAAAGGGCAGCATGCTGTACACCAGTACCATGGCGAGTAGCGAGGCTACGAGGCAGAGTAATATATTCTCACCAAGAAACTGCACAATGAGCTGACGCCGCCTCACTCCCATCACTTTACGAACACCAATTTCCTTTAGGCGCTTGCTTGCAAAAGCAATAGAGATATTGGTGAAATTGAAACATGCGATCAGCAAAATAAACAGCGACAAAATTATTGGGGTAAATACCATCACTCCACGAGGATTGGCATTGAGTGCTCTTCCATGAACAAACTCATCAAAATCTACGTCTGAACTGAGTGCCACTTCTTTGAAGGGCTGAAAATAAAAATTGCTGATCTTCCAATCGTTGCTGCTCTTATTGTAAATAGGTGCGTAAGCAGTTATTTGTTTTTCCACTTGCTTAACCATGGATGGGTTAGTGATCTCGGCAAACGTGGTAACAAATTGTTTATTTTTCCAGTCGCCAGTAGCAAGATCGCCTTTAGCGAAACCATTCTTAAAATCAGTAATGATATCAACCTGGAAGCTTGAGTTTAACGGTATTTTTTTTAGTACCCCTATTACGGTAAATATATCCTCCTTACCATCTTTAACCATTGTCAATTCCTTTCCAACCGGCTCTTCTTTACCAAAGTATTTTTCTGCAACGGGCTGGCTGATGATGATAGTATTAATTTTATCAAACTGGCTGTAATTACCTTTTTGCAATGGCAGATCGAAGAAGGAAAATATATTCGCATCAGCATAATGTACCTGCTCGTCAAAAACGTTTTCCTTGTTTTTAATCACCACGTTGTTGCTGAAAATGCGGGCTATGCGTCCGGAGCCTTGCAGGTCTTTTGAGAGGTACTCACCAATCGCTACTGGAGTTATTCCCCAACGCTGGGTCGAGCCTTCAATAGCACGTACATTATTGAGGCGATAGATATTTTCTGTATGCAGGTGATTTTTATCGAAGTCTGCTCTATACTCATAATTTAAATAAGATAAAATGCAGCAGGCCAGGGCAAAACCCAGGCCCATGAGGTTGATAAATACATAAACCTTATTCCTCCACAGAACCCGAACAGCGATATTGAAATAGTTTTTAAACATAGCTCTTGATGTATGATGTCTGATGTATGATGTCTGATGTCTGTTGCTTACCTTTTGAGCTTTACATCTCGTTCGTTTTCATTTTATTTAATTCTCTGCGTTGTGCATTCTATTTTCAAATTTTCAAATTTGCACATTTGCATTTGCTTCATTCGCACATCAGCACATTAGCCAATTAGCACATTGACATTACTCCGTCCTCAAACTAATCACAGGATTCGCCAACGATGCTTTCAACGACTTGTATCCAACCGTAACAAATGCAATTAAAAACGTACATCCGATGGATGCTACAAAAACCCACACGCCAATGTTGATCTTATATTCGAAATCCATCAGGTATTTATACATCGCATAACCAGCTACCGGTGCGGCAATCACGAATGCTATCAACAACAGGATGGTGAATTCTTTACCGAACATCCATAGTATACTTTGTATGCGTGCACCCAACACTTTGCGAACGCCGATCTCTTTCGTTTTTCTTACCGCCATAAATGAAACCAGTCCGTATAAACCAAGACAACCAATCAAAATAGCAATGCAGGCAAATGCTTCAATGAGCGTGAGCATAATGGAATCCAGCTCATAGAATTCTTTTAGCTTGTCATCAAGAAAATCATATTTATATAGGTACTCAGGATAAGTTTCGCTCCAGATCTTTTCAAAAGATGCCAACGCAGGTTTTATGTTTTTTGCGTTGATCTTTATGGCGGCGTTTGAATAGTTTGAAGCGCCGGCCATTATGCAGATAGGTGATATCTGGCTATGAAACGAATAGTTATAAAAATCTTTCACTACGCCTACAATGGGCGCTGTTTGCGAGCCGCCATTCACGCTCATTCGTTTACCAATTACTTCATCCGGGGATTTAAGGTTCAGTTTTTTTACGAATGTTTCATTCACCAAAAATTCACGAAGCGTATCTGAAGGATAGATATTTCTACCGGCAACGAGCTTTAGTCCAAATGTGGAAACGTATTGATCATCTGCATTTTTAAGGTTGATGCCCCAATGCTCATCTTCGGGCCTGGTGTCATACCGCACGTTTGTATTGTTGTTGGAACCAGATGCAGGCGCCTGCCAACACAATGATATCTTTTCTACGCCGCTCACCGCAGCGAGCCTTGTTTTCAGGGTGTTCATTTTCACCTGGTCTTCACCATGCAACGGCAACATAATAATCGCATCCTTGCTAAAACCCAGATCCGATGATTTGGAATAATGCATCTGGCTGGCGATTACAATTGTTCCGATGATCAGCATTTGAGAAATTGCAAACTGTGTTACCACCAGTACACGACGGAGAGAAAACCCGCCGATATGCTTTTGAGATAATTTACTTTTCAACGCCAGTATTGGTTGGAACCTCGCTAATACCAGCCCGGGATACGAGCCGGAGAAGAACACTACAATAATAGTGAGCGCCAAAAGAAAAAGTGGCAACTGCAAACTTGTAAAAAGATATAAATGCATGTTCGATTTGAACAATGCATTCAGGTAAGGAAGAGTAAGTTCAGCAAGTGCATAAGCAAGCACCACAGCAACGATCGTTATCAAAAAAGTTTCTGCAATGAATTGCCAGAACAACTGCCTTGGTAAACTACCCAGCACTTTTCTAATACCAATTTCTTTTGAGCGGTTAAGCGCTTGTGCTGTTGCCAGGTTAATAAAGTTCACGCATGCAGTTACAATAAGAAACAGCCCGATAAAGAACAATGCCCATAAATATTTTTTATCCGCATAGCCATCATAATCAGGATTAAAATGCATGTCTGCAATTGGCTGCAATTTGAAATTCCATTCCTTTACATCTCTTCCTGTATAATACTTTTGCACAGTAAGACCTAACGCTTTATTTACCTGCGCCATTGTTACCGAAGGCTTCAATAAGGTGAAGCATTGACTACCGCTGTACACCCCACCCCAACTGCTATCGCTGGCTATCCATGAATTATAATCTCTCAGGTTTGCATAAGAAACGTATATTTCCTGGCGGCGATCTGTATTTGGAGGAATGTCTTTTAATATACCTGTAATAGTAAAATTTATCAGGTTATTAAAGCGAATCGTTTTGCCCATCGGGTCTTCCTTTCCAAAATATTTATGAGCTATCTTTTCGGTAATGAGCGCTTCATTTGGTTGCACCAATACTGTTTTTCTGTTACCCTTTACCAAAGGAAAATCCAGTATGTCAAAGATTGCAGGTTCGGCAAATACAACACCTTTTTCTTCCATGAACTTTTTGTTCTCAGGCCCGGGTATTGAGATCAGCTTATCATCATAGTCTACAACACGTGCTGTTTTTTCTGCAAAGCTAAAATCGTTGCGAAAGGCCTTGCCCAAAGGCTGTGGCACCGCGGCAGAATGACTAACAGTTTCGGCATGCCATTCTGTAGTGATGCGATACACACGATCCTTGTTTTTATGGAAGGTGTCGAAGCTAAGGTGATAGCTCACCAGCACAAATATCAGGATGCTGCATGCGATACCAAGAGACAATCCAACGATATTTAATAACGCATAAGCCTTATTACGTTTCAGGTTGCGCCAGGCTATTTTGAAATAATTTTTAAACATGATTTTTGATGTGTGATGTGTGATGTGTGATGTGTGATGTATGATGTATGATTTATTTTTATCCTTTAAAGTTTTTGCATTCCATTTGTTGCCATCCGTTGTTATTTAGTTCTTTGTTTTATTCCTTGTTACTTTATTTTATTTTTTTGTTGACCGTCATTTGTTTTTCATGGCGGCATTGTTGTGTCACTCACTTGTGCGGTATACCATTGGGGAGCTTTGTCCACCTTACTTAGCCTCACCTCCCTTCCTCCTCTCCCAAAGAGAGGAGGCGGTGCTTCATCTCTTTAATAAACATTATCACTTCCAAATCAACAGCAAATCTTATCTGATCTTTTATCAGCAGAATATTTTTCGTCATCATGCTCTTGCCCTTTCTCCTCCCCTTGGGGGAGGTCGGGTGGGGCCTTACTCATCATACTTAGCGTCATCTCCTTGGCCTCACCTCCCTTCCTCCTCTCCCATAGAGAGGAGGCGGTACTTCATCTCTTTAATAAACATTAGCACTTCCAAATCAACAGCAAATCTTATCTGATCTTTTATCAGCAGAATATTTTTCGCTCATCGTGCTCTTGCCTTTCTCCTCCCCTTGGGGGAGGCCGGGTGGGGCCGGGTGGGGCTTTGCTCCTCAGAGCTTTTTTTGTACAAGAGGGCGATGCAAGAATGCTCCTTCATATTCTACTGCCCGGACCAATACTTTTTTTCATGTTCAAATTAGCTTCACCAGCGTTGACTAATTATACTCTTGCCTTCCTCCTCACCTTTGGGGAGGTCGGGAGGGGCACCGCTCTACTCCGTCCTCAAACTCTTCACCGGGTTAGCAATCGCCGCTTTTATTGCCTGGAAACTTACCGTTACCAATGCGATCATTAACGCAATTACAGCCGCCATTAAAAACACCCACCAGTCTATATTGATCCTGTATACAAAGTCTTGCAGCCATTGATGCGTTGCCCACCATGCAACCGGAAATGCGATCACAGCAGCAATAATAACGAGCTTAAAAAAATCTTTTGACAACATCATTACTACGTTTGCTACCGAAGCGCCTAATACTTTTCTTACACCTATTTCTTTCGTACGTTGCTCAGCCATATATGTTACTAATCCAAACAAACCAAGGCAGGCAATAAAAATTGTAAGGATGGAGAAGATAATAGCGATCTGGCCCACACGCTGGTCGTCCCGGTAAATACTGTCAAATGCATCATTCATGAAACGATAACTGAAAGGCATGGCCGGCACCATTTTCTTCCAGGTAAATTCAGCTTGCTTCACCAGGTGCTGAACCTCTTTTGCATTTACTTTAAATGAAGCAAGTCCATTACTTTTTCCTAATCTTAAACTCAGGGGATAAATGTTTTGCTTCAATGATTCGTAATGAAAGTCTTTTACTACCCCGATGATCGTGTAACTAATGAGATCATTGGAAGTAGCCGTTTGAAAATTTGTATATACTTTTTTGCCGACCGGGTTATCATATCCAAGCACTTTTGCAGCAGACTCATTAAGAATGATACCCGTTGAATCCGAGCCAAAGTCTTTGGAAAAATTTCTACCCTTAATGATATTCATACCGAGGGTCTTCACATAATCGTAATCCACTATCCATGTTTGCATGGAGAGTGCATTATTTGGATCCATCACTGCTTCTTTAGAGTAGCTATTGTCTGAACGTGAGGAAGAAACCGGAAGAAAAGAACTAAGCGTACCGCTGCTTACTCCAGTCATAGTTAACATCTCATTTTTAAATGCGGTGGCATTATTACCTAATGCATTTGCACCATTAATGATCAGCATCTGGTCCTTATTAAAGCCAAGATTAGTTGTCCGGATATAATTGAGCTGCTGATAAATTACAACCGTACCTATAATGAGTATAATTGATACTACGAATTGAAATACTACCAGGCCGCTTCGCAAAAAATTCCTTTTGAAGCCTGTATTGATCTTTCCTTTCAATACTTGTACGGGTTTAAATTTCGAGAGAAAAAATGCAGGATAGCTTCCGGCGATCACACCAACAAGGATGGGTAATGCTACCAATACCGGCAATGTTCTTGTGGTAAATATATTACTCATCGACATTGACTTGGCGGCGATATCATTAAACAAAGGAAGCGTAAGGAAAGCCACAACAATCGCAAGGAGCAGGGAGATAATAGCCATTACCGTTGATTCAGTCAGGAACTGGAATACCAGGTTTTTTCTTTCTGTTCCCAATACTTTGCGAATACCTACTTCTTTTGCCCGGCTTGCACTGCGGGCTGTAGAAAGGTTCATAAAATTGATACAGGCAATCAACAGGACGAACACCGCAATGATGCCAAAAATGTAGACATTTTGGATTTTCCCATTAGTGCCAAGTTCAGGAAACCTATCGCTATGGAGATGTATATCCGTCAGCGGCATCAGGTGATGCTCCAGTTTATTTCCTCCTTTATAAAAATCATCCATGCTATTGATCTGCATGAACTGCTTTGCCTGTGGGAAAATATACTTTTGTATTACCTGCGCAAAATTCTTTTCAAAAGCTTTATAGTCGGTACCTTCTTTTAAAAGAATATAGGTTTGAAAATTCATGCTCAGGTAATTACCAAACTGGTAATCCACATTATCCATGGAGAATATGAAATCGAAATTGAAGTGAGAGTTGTGGGGGATATCTTTAATAACAGCGGTTATTTTATAGAGCGTTTTATCTGCTTCAATGGTTTGGCCCAATGCTTCCTTTGTACCAAAATAACGCTTTGCAGCAGATTCAGATATTACCACCGTATTAGGTTCGTTCAATGCGGTTTTTGTGTTACCTGAAATTGCGGGTAAGGTAAAAACATCGAACAAGGTGGAGTCTGCATGAGCTACGTGTTCCTCGTTTATAAACTCGTTTCCTTTTTTTATAAGCTTGGAGCCGCTTGATGCATAAATACGGGCAAACTCTTCTACCTGGGGATAATCTTTTTTAAGCGTAGCGCCCATTGGGTCGCTGCTTACAGCAAGCCTTAATTCATTACCACCGAATTTCACATCGGCATCTACACGATATATACGGTCCGCATTTTTATTGTAACGGTCGTAGCTTAATTCATCAAAAACATATAAAGTAATAAGCAGGCACACTGCCAGACCGCAGGCAAGACCAAAAATATTTATGGCTGCATAGCCTTTGTTCTTCCATAAATTCCTTAATGCGATTTTGAAATAATTTGTAAGCATACGTTGCCTCTTTGCTGCCTCCGCAGGTTCTTTTGTAAGCCCCCGGATCAGCAATGCGCAATAATGGGAGCCGTGTTAATTATTTATTGTAAGACCTATTTTTAGAAACATCAATTAAAAATTGAAAGATCAAAATCCGCCTTAAACGAGGAGGCCTGTTAATCCATTCTTACGATAAGAGCATTCACGATGGGACGGCTTCATTCCTCATTTTTGAGAACGACCTTGAAAACACTTTTTCCTTTTTCCGGGTAGCTGATAATTGGGCGTTACGAGCGTTGCTATTTTTGCTTCAAACTGTACCCTGTAGATGGCTACACTAAAATATTTTCTGTTACAGTTTGTCCATCAAGCATACGAATAATACGATGGCTGTACCTTGCATCATGTTCGCTATGGGTTACCATTATTACTGTGGTACCTTGTTCGTTAAGATCGGTCAACAATTGCATTACTTCGTTACCGTTGCTGCTATCGAGGTTACCGGTAGGCTCATCCGCCAGTATCAGCTTAGGTTTGTTTACCACCGCCCTTGCTACGGCTACACGTTGCTGTTGTCCACCGCTTAACTGTTGAGGATAGTGATTGCGACGATGCATGATCTGCATCTTGTCCAGCACTTCTTCTACACGCTTTTTACGGTCGGCCGGTTTTACGCCGGTGTAGATGAGTGGCAACTCTACATTTTCAAACACAGTCAGTTCGTCAATAAGGTTGAAGCTTTGGAAAACAAATCCAATATTGCGTTTGCGCAGATCAGCTCTTTTGCGTTCATTAAATTTTGCAACTTCAATGCCATTGAAAACGAAGCTACCGCCATCCTGGTCATCTAACAAACCAAGGATATTAAGCAGGGTACTTTTTCCACAGCCTGACGGGCCCATGATAGCAACGAACTCGCCTTCTTTAATGTCAATGGATAATTTGCTGAGTGCAACTGTTTCCACTTCCTCAGTGCGATAAATTTTCTCGAGATCTTGAATGTGTATCATTGTATATTTCTGGTTGATGATTAATTAGGTTTAATATTTCATTATAATAAAACGACTGATAGGTGATAGCGGCTCCAACTCATCATAACTGGCCGCATCCATTTCATCCGCGGCTTCTTGAGATGCAATAGGTGCAGCCGTTACACATTTTTTTAGGGATAAACATTCCTTTTCCTGTGATGTATTGAACAAGATCATCAGCAGAAAAAAAATACTTAGTTTTTTGATTTTCTGTTTCATAATATTTTCGTTTAAGAGTTTTTGTTTTGGTTAATTTGGGGGGTTATAGTGAGTTGTATGATGAAATTGTCAATGGTCAATTGTCAATGGTCAATTATCAATGGCTTATTCTTTCTTCAGCACCAGTTCTTGTATGTTTCCGTAGTTTTCATAACTGCTGGTGATCACTTTCTCTCCTGGCTGAAGCCCCTGTAATACTTCGTAATAATCAGGATTTTGATTGCCTAACTGGATGTCTACTTTATAGGCCATGGTACCCTTTTCATTTACTTTAAATATCCAGTTGCCACCTGTTTGCTGGTAAAAACCACCCTTGCTCAACAGTATTGCTTTTCTTTCATCGCTCAATGTCAGGTGTATTTGCAGCGTTTGTCCACGCCTGATACCTGGTGGTATACTATCGTCAAATTCCATATCTACCTGTATTCTTCCTGCAACCACTTGTGTGTACACTTTTTTAATGGTAAGATTGTAAGACTTTCCACCCAATGGGCAATCTCCTTTCAAGCCAATGAATATTCTTGAACTGTAGTGTTCATCAACATTTACCCTGGCCTTATACCCGCTCATCACATCAATTTGTCCCAGCCGCTCGCCTTTATTCTTGCTCTGCCCTATCTCTGCATCAATAGAGGTAAGCTGGCCATCGATTGGTGATCTTACAATCAGATCTCCCACTTTTTTGCGCATCAATGCCAGCGAATTGCGCATACGCTCATAGGTTTCCGTAGATTGGTTTACCTGTAATTTCATACTACCTGCGTCTTGCTTTAATATATCGTCAGCCAGCTTCCTTCTTTTTACCTGGTAATTGTATAGGTTAAGGCTTGATTCGTACTCCTGTTTTCCGATCACTTTTTGATCGTATAGCTTTTTATTCAGCTTATACAATCTCTCCGCTTCAACATAAGCGTTGTCAACATCCGCCATCTGGTTTTGGCGGTTCATTGAATTTTGTTCAGCATTGTTTTTAGTGTTCTGCATTTGCGTAAGCACTTCAAAAACCGAGGTTTCCTGGTTGGCCAGACTTAGTTCAAGGTCTGTATTACTTAGCCTTAAAATGGGTTCACCTTTTTTAAGGACGGCTCCGTCATCAACATATTTTTGTTCTACCCTGCCGCCTTCCATAGCATCCAGGTAAATAGTTGTTACCGGTAATACCACTCCATCAACAGGAATATATTCTGTAAATGGTCCCTGCTTTACTTCGCTGATGGTGATTCTATCGGTAACAACATTCAGTTTCGAATTTCCAGTTGAAGAATATATACTTGCACCGATCAAAGCAGCGAGCGCTACAGAACCGCCGATTATTAATAGTCGTTTTTTATTCCAAAATTTCTTTTCAATTACTCTGTCCATTTTATTGTCTTACAGTTTTTATTCTTTGTTTAAAAATTGATCCGCCATTCCTCCTTTCATATTCAGCACATATTTTGGCGATTCTTTACTTGTTTATACCACGGCATGCCAAATTATAAAGCTTTTATTTTCAAGTGGTTAGCAAAGTATTTCAAACTTTACTGTACGGTATCGGTACAACAAGTGTCCGGTTTTGATACAGCGGCCTCATCCCTACCCTTCCCTCATGGGGAAGGAACGTTGTGTGTCAGTTCATGATCCCTAGGTTTTTTGCTGGCTGCTTCGTTTTTATACCGTGAATACTTCTATACATTCCAGGGGATTGTGCTGCCTTAAAAATAAAATCTTCTTTGGCTTGATGCCTTTTTCTGGCGTTGGATGCTCCACAATTCCGCAGCGGTAAAAACTTTTGATTGGGCTGGTCTATAATCCAGTGCCAATGTTTCTTTTACAATGGTGGTAAGTGTTTGTACATGTACCTGTCCTAATTGTGCGAATAAAATAGTTGTTTGCTTTTTCATGACTTTAATTTTTAAATGTTCGACTGATTGTTTGTACAATCCTCTATTACAAATACATGCCAAAGCGTAATGCCATTGATTATCAATTTGTTGGAAAATAAATAAATTTTCCGATTGTCCGGTTTCGATACATGGTGTATTCGGTTTTGATACAGAAGGGCGGCCCCATCCCTACCCTTCCCCGAAGGGGAAGGAGTGGTTTGTGGGGTGCCATGGTTTTGAATGAGCTTTTCTTTATTTCTTTGAATTGGTGAGGATAAATCAACGGCGCTTTTGGATTGAATATTATTTCGTGGGAAAAGCTTAATAGCAGCACTTCCGATGAACGTATTGTGACACAACGATGATGTTACAAGGTACTGGTGCCGGGTTCATAAGAAAGATGATCAATAAAAGGGATGTTAATTTGAACATTTTAAAATCAAAAAAAATATCTGCTTTCCATTTCATATAAATTGAATGAACATTCTTTGTATTAATATTCATCTTAAGAAAAAAAATGAAATGCTGCAGGAAATAAATACTTTTAGGCGCATGATTAAATACTGTTGCAAATAAAATAATATGAATTTAAAGAACGCAAACATATTGGTTATCGATGATGATACGGACGTGCTGACTGCCGTTAAACTGCTGCTGAAAACAGAGGCCAAAGAAGTGGTTACAGAAAAGAATCCTGAAAATATCAAACACCTGCTTGCTGCTACCAAATTCGATATTGTATTACTTGATATGAATTTCAACAGCAGCATCAACACAGGTAACGAAGGTATTTTTTGGCTGAAAAAAATAAAGGAACTGGATGAGAATATGTCGGTGATCATGATCACAGCTTATGGTGACATTGACCTCGCTGTGCGGTCGTTAAAGGAAGGCGCTTCCGACTTTATGATCAAGCCCTGGCACAATGAAAAGCTGGTAAGCACGATGACCGAAATACTTAATAAAAAAACTTCGGGGAAGTCGGCGCCCTCTCTAAAAGTGGCCAACAATTCGGTGATTGGCAATCAATTGCTGGGCAGCAGCGAAGTGATGCAGGAAATATTTTATAAAATAGAAAAGATAGCCCCTACCGATGCCAATGTGCTGATACTTGGGGAAAACGGAACGGGTAAAGAACTGGTGGCACAAGCGGTTCATCAGAAATCTTTGCGTTCGCAAAAAGCATTTGTAAAAGTGGATGTAGGCGCCCTTACTGAGTCGTTGTTTGAGAGCGAATTGTTTGGGCATAAAAAAGGCGCTTTTACAGATGCCCGTGAAGACAGGGTTGGCCGTTTTGAATCTGCTGGCGACGGCACATTATTTTTGGATGAGATTGGAAATATCACTTTACAACAGCAAGCTAAGCTGCTAACGGTATTGCAGAGCCGCCATATTACAAGGCTGGGAAGTAATGAATCAATTCCAATCAATATCAGGCTGGTATGCGCTACCAACCTGCCGCTGGCCGAGCTTGCCAATGAAAATAAATTCAGGAAAGATTTGATATACAGGATTAACACGGTAGAGATCACTATTCCGCCGCTGCGCAAAAGAAAAGATGATATATTGCTCCTTGCTAAATATTATGCGAAAATTTATGCTGATAAATACATAAAGCCAACACCTGATTTTGATGCCGGTTGCAAAGAAAAACTATTGAATTATAACTACCCTGGCAATGTTCGGGAATTGCAATATAGCATCGAAAGAGCCGTCATCATGGCGGAAGGAGATGTATTAGAGGCAGGAGATATCATCTTTTCACCGCTCGAATCATCGGGGGTGATGATCGAAGAAGCTGGCGATCTGAAGCTGAGCAGTATGGAAAAGAACACCATCCTGAAAGTGATAGAAAAACATAATGGAAATATTTCCAAAGCAGCGAAGGAACTGGGCATTACCCGTACAGCGCTATACCGCAGATTAAGCAAATATGAAATTTAGAAAATTCGAGTGGACGTTATCATTAAGGATATTTTTACTACTGGCGGTGCTAAGTGCAATCGCCCTGTTGCTGATCAAAGAATCTTACAGCTTTGCCGGATTTCTTATTGTGATCATGGTCTTCCAGGTGGTAGATCTTTTCCGTTTCACTAACAAGAGCAATGTGGAGCTCCAGCAATTTGTAGAGTCTGTGCACTACCGTGATTTTTCCCGCAGGTTTGATGAAAAAAATGCGCCTGCTTCTTTACAGCCGATGCGCAAAGGCTTCAACGAGATTAATACCACCTTCAAGATCATCAGTAAAGAAAAAGAAACACAATACGTTTACCTGCAAAATATTTTGGAGCTGGTAGATACGGGCATCTTGTCGTATGAGCATATTACCGGCGATGTGATGTGGATGAACGAGCCGCTGAAAAAAATGCTGGAAGTACCTTATATAAAAACGATCCATTCACTCCAACGTAGGGAAGCCACTGTGTATGCCGAGATCATTGCAATCAATCCGGGCGAGAACAAAGTGATATCGCTAAAGGGCGATAAAACCGTATTTAAAGTATTGATGAG
>JBDSAP010000300.1:0-5496 GCA_039922055.1 Ferruginibacter sp. | reverse complement strand
ATAGTGAAATGTTAAAAAAAATGGTTACTTTTCAACATATTACTTCCTTCTGATCTCTCCACAACTAATTTTTATTGACAAACTGCTTTTTAACCTGATAATTTTATGAACAAAACTTTATCTGAACAGGGCGACTGGGATGAACTTATGGAGTTTATTGCTGAGAAAAAACTAACCCCCATCATTGGAAAAGAGATGTATAAATATGAGGAAGCCGGTTCCCTCAGTCCAATAGATAACTATTTATGCAGTCAATTGCTCATGGCCTATAAGGCAAGTGATTATCCCGCGTCAACACTTACAGACGCGGTCGATTTTTTAACCAATCAAAAAATGATAAAGCCAATGGATATTATCAGGAAACTGAAATCCATTGTTAAGGAAATTGATTTTGAATTTCCTTTGCTAACCGAACTACTGGGCGTTACTGAACTTGATTATTTTATCAACACAGCTATTTACAACAATGTGCTGGAAAAAAAGATCTATCAAACCAGGAAGGAGCCGGCCACATCTATTAACTTCTCTATCAACGAACCCTTTACCGATTGCGAAAATTTGGAGAAGCTCACCGAGCCTTTTGTATTCAATGTTTTTGGATCATTGCTTAACACTGTTGACCCCGCTTTAAGCGAAGATGATATGCTGGAATACGTGAGTTACTTCAGGGAAAAAATGAGCATTGCTACGAATATTGTAAATGCGCTGAAAAATAAAAACCTGCTTATTATCGGGTGCAGTTTTCCTGACTGGATGAACCGTTTTGTATTGCGCCTTTTATCCAGCGAGCCGATGCATGACTGGGGTACGAGGCGAACCATCATTCTAATAAATGATGACTCCGATTTTCGGGAGAAACAAAATGATGCATTAAAACACTACGATGTAGTAACCTACGATGGCAGCACAAACGATTTTATTAAAGAGCTCTCCAATCAGTGGCAACAAAAAAATCCAAACTCTGCTAAAAAGAAATCCATTTTTCTTAGCTACACTACCAAAGACAAGGATGCTGTGGAAACCCTGAAAAGAACAATTGAAGACATTGGCAATGTTACCTGCTGGTATGACAAGCGGGAGATAGTGGCCGGCGATGATTTTAAAAGAGAGATCGCTAAAAGTATCAAATCTGCCGACCTGTTTATTCCCCTGATATCGTCCAACAGCTTAATGCATAAAGATGGATACGTGCAGCAGGAATGGATGACTGCTGACAATGTAAATACCTTCAGAAAAATTGATGGGAATTTGGAAAAATACCTGATGCCGATTGTGATCGATGATACAAATCCATACGACCTGAATGTGCCTAAATATTTTTCAGAATTAAGTATAGGAAAAGTGCTGAATGGTAATGCCGGACAGGAATTTTTGCAACAACTTAAAGAAACACTCAACCTGATTTAAAAGCCCTTTTATGCCAGCTTCGAATACTGCCCAACCTCCCAACACTTCATCTTTTATAGGTTTACAATCTTATACAGAAGAACAAGCGGATAATTTTTTTGGGAGAGATAAGGAAATAGAATCGCTAACTAAATTGGTAGAATCAAATACGCTTACCATTGTGTTTGGTAAATCCGGCACGGGAAAAACTTCTTTATTGAATGCCGGTGTATTTCCAAACTTGAGAAAAGATTATTGCCTTCCGTTTCGCATACGATTGGAGTTTAGGGATGACAGCCTTGATTTGATAACACAGATCAAAAATGTTTTACAACAGGAGATCGATAAGTACGGCTTCAGCGTAGAAGCTTATCCCGGAGGCGAAACCTTATGGGAATATTTTCATAGAGAACCACTGTGGAATGCCGTTACACCCATATTGGTATTTGACCAGTTTGAAGAAATATTTACGCTGGCAAAAAAGAACGAACGCTTTGGCATAAAGGAACAAGCAATATTTTGGGAAGAATTAGCAGACCTGATAGAGAACTCGATTCCTGAAAAATTAAAGGAGCAGTTCCTGAATAATAAAGAAGAGATCCATTATAATTACCGCACACAAAAAACAAAGATCTTATTCTCTTTTCGCGAAGAATTTTTGCCGGAGTTTGAAAGTATTACCTCAAAAATTCCCTCCATTAAATTTTCAAGGTTTAGGTTATTACCTATGAACGGTCACCAGGCTTACGAGGTAATTACAAGAACGTGGAAAGATGATATCAACCCCACCGAAGCACGCCAGGTGGTTTCATTTTTTACCTACGATAACGAAAACGAAAGCTATGACCTGATAACGGTGGAGCCTGCATTGCTGAGCCAGGTTTGCTCATACATTGATAAAGAACGAATAAAGGAAGGCGCAGAAAAAGTTTCGGCGGAGCTACTAAAAAAATATCCAAAAGATACCATACTCCGATCCATTTACGAAGAAGGAATTGAGGAAGGTAATGAGGCGCTGAACAGGTATGGACAGGCCGTTGAAAAACTGGCCCGAAATCCTGTAAAAGAATTTGTAGAAGAAAAAATGATTACAACGGAGGGTTACCGCACTAAATATAGCCTCAGTGAAAATGACGTTTATATCAGGCCTGGAGTTGAGGTATTGATCAATAGGTATCTCATAAGAGAAGATGATAATAAATTGGAACTGACGCATGATATATTGGCCCCAATTATAAAAACCGACAGGGAAAAAAGAAGAAAGGAAATAGCGTTTGCAACAGAACGAAAGAAAGCCAGGAGAAAGGCGTTTGTAATTCTGTTAGCTGCTCTTTTAACCGGTGGCGGATTTTGGGCATTTGCTACCATTCAGCGAAACAACGCGATACAGGAAAGAGACGATGCCATTGTTGAAAGAAATGATACACAGCAACAAACGGATTCGCTGCAAAGGCAATTTACATTGGACTCTATCAAATTAAGCCAACTAAAGAAAGGTATAAAGAGCAGGTCATTTCCACAGGACGATACTTCAATGAATTTCCTGAACGAACTGTATATTAAAGACAGCACTGAGCTTGTAAATTTAAAATCTAACTACAGTGGATTGGCGGAAGCGCTTAAAGCTAAAACATACATGCTTGATTCAATGAGGATATTGTTTGATAAAACAAGTTTGGAATATCTTAATAGCAGTACGCTATCAGCATCCAATTATCGGGAGGCAATGAATACAATGTTGAAGTTGAGGAGCAGGATCGGTAATGATAGCATGGACTTGGTTTCAACAAACAGAAAACTAACAGACCTTACTATACGCTTCAATAATTTGAATGACTTATATGAGGCCTTACTGCAACTGAGGTATCCGAGACCCGTGGCTGTGGATACAAACTTCAATGTAAAATTAGACCTGTATTTTGTGTCATCAAAAAAGAACCTTAGAAAAGCTCCGTCCAATCTTACGATATTCCTGATACCTGATTCAATCGCTAATAAAAAAATAATCAGGCAAGCGAAGCTTTACGAGATCCATTGTGATGATAATACGCTTAGAAAAACCAGCAACTTTAAGGTAGCCACGTATTACAATGGACGATATGGCTTTGTTGGTGTGCCCGAAGGGAAATATTTCATTAAAATATGTACTTATTATGGCGGGTACTATACGCTTACAAAAACATCCGCGGCCATGCAGGAAATCAAGTGGGAGGCCTCTCCGCCGATACGATAGTTTTCTTCTCTATTATTTGTTGAGCGATGTGATTTATTGAACAAAAAAAATTTTGCCCAAAACCTTAATGTACTTGTTTGTGCGACGGAAAATAGTCTCTTGCAGCAATCTACCCAAATAGACAGGATTGACGATTAGTAATCATAATCGTGAATGAAGAAGTAATACCTGCGGTGAGCTAATGTATATTTTATAAATGGCTGATATTGTTAGCAACGCATTCGGTTTGTCTAAAAGTGGTTCGTGGAGAAACGAATCACGGCTGGAATCAGTAAAAACTCTTTCAACATAAATATGATTCTTCTTACTTTCTTAAAATCTTTTCCATTGTCTTTCCTTTTGCTAATTCATCCACCAACTTATCTAAATAACGGATCTTTTGCATGAGATTATCTTCGATTTCTTCTACACGATACCCACAAATTACACCTGTAATTTTCGAAACATTTGGATTGATTTGGGGTGCCTGGGCGAAAAAGGTTTCAAAACTATTCTTCTTATCAATTTGTTGTTGCAGTGCTTGTTGATCATATCCTGTCAGCCAACAAATGATGACATCTACTTCCTCTTTTGTGCGGCCCTTTTTCTCCGCTTTTTGAATGTAATGCGGATAGACGCCAGCAAATGACATTTTAAATACTCTTGTATTATCCATTTAAGTTGTTATTATTTATTATGAGTATTGCTATTTTGATTTTACTGTTATCAATAAGTTGCTGCTATAAATACTTACCGGAGAAATTACGGTTTCGTCTAAAGGGATTTTATCGCCATACCTTTCTTTCATTTTCAATTTAACAGGCGCACTTGTCAAGTCAAAGTCTTTTAATTTTTCAAGTTTACCAATCTCAAGTCCTGTTGCTTCTTTATAAATTTTCCAAATCAGTTCTGAACAATAAATTTTATCGTCTGACCATTCAAAGTAAATATCGTAATGCTTATTTTTAAATCTATCGCCCACTTCTTGCATTTTTTTTAAAATCGGAGCGGTCAAAACTTCGTCAGCATTCTTTAAACGCTTAATTACAAAATGTCCGCCTTGCCCACGGACAATCCACTTATTTAATGATGTTAGTTTAACTGGTTCAACCGCTTCATAAACGAAAAAGTCGTTCCCGTTTTTATAAACAATTCCGCAATGACTATATTCGGAATGTGTCGCAAATTGAATTGCCTTACTTTGCTCTGAAAGGGATGTCTGGAAAATAATGTCTCCGTTTTTTATTTCTCCTTTGTCAGCAAGTTCAGCAACTTGTTTGTTAGCTATTACAGTCCTCTGTGCTGGGTTGTAAAACTTTCTTTTAGCATAAAGTCCTGCTATTGTCAAAAGTCCTAAAATTATTATTGTTGTAATAAGTCTTTTCATGTTAGTACGGTGTAGATATGCTTGTGGGTAACATGTGAACATTGCCGCAGTTCGGAAATTTAATGTTGTGTCTGTCCCGTGATGCTGCTTATTAATTTTAAAGCCGATTGATAAAGCGTCTGCCCAGTTTTGCCAAAACTTTTGTTAGCGGTTCGCTGTTATTGTCTGTCCACTGTGTAATTCAGTTCAGTTACCCCGCAAGTAAATTGTCGGGTAGTTAATAGTTTTAGTTTTATTTTGTCTTTGATGTCTACAAACAATGGAATGCCTCGTCCAAGAATAATTGGATTAACAAATAGCCAGTAGCCGTCAATTAAGTTCAGTTGCATAAGTGAATGTGTTGCTGTCGGGCTGCCAAAAAGTAAGATGTCTTTACTCCCGCCTTTGTGGGATTGTTTTATTTCATTTATTCTGTCCGAAAGGTTGTCGCTAATAATTTTTGTGTTAGTCAAACCCGCGTCTTTCATTGTTTTTGATAAAACAGCTTTGTGAACTTCCTCATACCACTTTG
>JBDSAP010000299.1:0-12081 GCA_039922055.1 Ferruginibacter sp. | reverse complement strand
GGGATGCAAAAGGAAGTATTGGGCGAACTGGAGAGCTCTGTGAGCAGGTTTTGCGAGATGCCTGTTTGCTACTAGTGTTAAGCGTAATAGGACTCGCTATAATTGCACGAATTAGATGCACGAATTACACGAATTAAGAAAAGTCAGAAGGGGAAAGATATCATCTAAAACTATACGGGTTGAAAAGGTTTGTTTTTATTCACACTGAGTGTGGTCCAGGTTAATCCAATGGCCATAGTTATTGCGGCGCCCAATAAAAAAATATTAGCATAAGGTAATGGTTCAAAATTCATTACCTCCAAACCCTGAAGCATTAAAATGACTTCTTGTAACAATACTCCTGTAACAAAACAATTACTCCGCCTACGGATAACCGCCGTCCTGTTTCATTTAGAAACTGGTTAATATATCCAAGAATAAAAAAAGAAATTATCCCTAAAAAAGATAGATGGAGGTACCCGATTACGATTGGCCTGAAACCAAAAGCATACTTGCTGAAAAAAGGGAAAATGGATAAGAACTGTAAAATGATTTTTATTATAAAAGCAATAAGCATCATTATCCACAAATATTTTGTGGTGGATACAAGTTTATCATGTTTACTCTTTTTAATTAAGAGAAACAATTGGGCAAAATAAAACAGGGCTGATAATTGTACTACGCCGGCGATATCTGCGATTACATGTAATATGCCGGGCAACCTTAGCCAGAGAATAGAAAGAAAATAAGCGGGTCCAACTACTACTGCCATAATCCAAAATATCTTTTTGTTTGCACCTATTGAAGCTGCAAAACCATTTTTGTATAAATAGCTAAACAACAATCCAAAACAAGCGAATAGGAACCATCCATTATACTGAAAATGCAGGAAAAAATAAATGGCCGCAAAATAATAATCCTGCACATTAATATGATTCGCCATAAGGTAAGCGAGTGTGAATGCACCCAGGGAGGAAATGGCCCAAATCACTAACGCAGCTTTGAACCATAAGGGTGCGTTCGATTTGTCACTTATTTTATTGAGATCCCTCCATAAATAGTAGATGAAGAAATAGGAAACAAAAATGGAAAGAGTAGAAAATGTGATGGAGTAAAAAGCATAACCCTGCGCCATAAAAGAAAAAAACATTCCGTATGAGACGATGCAATTCGCCAATAAAATCCGGTGATATGTTTTGTAGCTGGCATTTATATTTTGTTGTTGAAGATAGTTGATCATTAATGCCATTAGAGCCAGGGAAACCCAACCTGTAAATGCAAAATGAGAATGTGCATGCAACAGGTATTTTTGATTTACTAACGGCAACGGGAAGCTTATTTTATAACGCATAATAACACCCGCCACTGCTACTACACAAAAATTACAGAGCGCTACTTTTATCCATTGTGTTGTTTTAAATGTATAATTCTCCATAATTGATGTTTGAATAATTTATATTCCTAACCTCTATGCACAGTTGATATGTATTAAAAGATTAATGTAGAACCAAAAGATAAAGTAAACCCTGTACACATTAGTTAAATATTATTTACATCATATAATATCATGACTAATTGGGCACATTACATCATATAGTATGACCACCGTCATTAAAAGTGTTAGAATGACCGGGTAATATTGCAAAGCAAAATTTAATTTACTAATTATGAAAAAATTTACGATTGGTTGTTTATTAGCAGTGTCTCTTGCAGCTTGCGGTGATGGTAAAAAAACCGAAACCAAAAGTGCTGAACCAACCACAGCAGCAACAGATTCGGGCGGAGAGATGATGTCGAACGCCGGCAGCAATAACCCTTCCTACGATCCAAACCGTGGAGAGGGAAAATTTAAAGATGTAAAGCTGGCTGATAAGCTCGATGCGTCAATGGCGGCAAAAGGCGAAAAGATCGCTGATCTAAAATGTACCTCCTGCCACAAACTTACCGACGAAAAATTGGTAGGACCAGGATGGAAAGACGTTACGTCAAGGCATAAACCAGAATGGATTATGAACTTCGTCACTAATACAGATGCAATGATTGACAAAGATCCCAAGGCGCAAGCGATGCTTGAAATATGTATGGTACGAATGCCTAATCAAAATTTAAGCGATGACGATGCCCGCAGTTTGCTTGAATTTATGCGAAAAAATGATGGCGTAAAATAGTTCGTGTTTTAGCTAAAATATTCTTCCCTCTTTTTCTGCCACCTGGATCGCCAATGAAATTAGTTTTTCATTGGACAGGCAATTTTTTGCCAGGAAATTATCAAAAACGATTACTGATTTATTAACAAATATATATTTTATGAAAAAGATTCTATTACCCTTTTTGTCCTTTTCCATTACATTAATGCTGCTCAATATCTCCGGTTGTAAACCCAAAAGTGCAGGCGATGCAACCGGGTCTGATGCCGCTTCAAGGGTTTTCGTGCCACCTGGAAAGTACGATGAATTGTACAACTTTGTTTCCGGTGGATTTAGTGGGCAGGTTAGCGTGTATGGTATACCGTCAGGCAGGCTGCTCCGGGTAATTCCTGTGTTTTCCGTTGATCCGGAAAAAGCCTGGGGCTACAGCGAAGAAACAAAGCCAATGTTAAATACTTCACATGGAGAAGTGCCCTGGGATGATCAGCATCACCTTGACCTCTCGCAAACAAATGGAGAAATTGACGGACGGTGGTTATTTGCAAATGCAAACAATACACCAAGGGTCGCACGCATTGATCTTAAGACTTTTCGCACTGCGGAAATCATTGAAATACCCAATAGCGCAGGTAATCATTCTTCCCCCTTCATTACAGAAAATACGGAGTATGTGGTAGCAGGCACACGTTTTAGCGTGCCACTCGATGATGCAAACGGAGACGTTGCAATTGACAGTTACAAGAAAAATTTTAAAGGCACTATTAGCTTTATCAGTGTGGCGCCCACTAATGGTGAAATGAAACTTGCCTTCCAACTTTCGCTGCCAGGAATGAATTTCGATTTAAGCCATAGCGGTAAAGGTCCAAGTAGTGGATGGTTTTTCTTTAGTTGCTATAATTCTGAACAGGCGCATACTTTATTAGAAGTGAATGCCTCAAAACGCGATAAGGATTATATACTTGCTGTGAACTGGAAAAAAGCAGAAGAATATGTAAAGGCGGGTAAAGGTAGAAAGCAGGCAGTAAAGTACTCACATAACGTGTACAATGAGGGCACTCATAGTGCAACATCTACAACAGAAACAGAAACTACCGTGATTGATGTGAAGGATTTCCCAGGCATTGTTTATATGATTCCGTGTCCTAAATCGCCGCATGGTTGTGATGTGGATCCTTCGGGTGAATATATTGTTGGCAGTGGAAAGTTAGCTGCACTCATTCCTGTATTTTCTTTCAGTAAAATTCAACAGGCTATTGCCAGCAAAACTTTTGATGGAGATTATGAAGGAATTCCTGTAATAAAATATGAAGCAGCTTTGCATGGTGAAGTAAAGAAGCCCGGCCTCGGTCCATTGCATACCGAATTTGATGGGAAAGGCAATGGCTATACTACTTTCTTTATATCTTCTGAAATTGTAAAATGGAGCTTAAAGGATCTAAAAGTGCTGGACAGGCAACCGACCTATTACTCTCCGGGCCATCTTTGCATTCCTGGCGGAGATACCCGAAAACCTTATGGGAAATATTTAATTGCTTATAATAAAATTACGAAGGACAGGTATTTACCTACAGGCCCTGAGCTTGCTCAAAGCGCCCAGCTATTCGACATCAGTGGAGATAAAATGAAATTACTTGCAGACTATCCCAGCATCGGTGAGCCACACTATGCACAGGCAGTTCCGGCAGCGCTCATCTCAAAAAATTCTGTAAAAATATTTAAGCTGGAAGATAACAAACATCCCTACGTAACCATGGGTGAAAAGAATTCGAAGGTTGTGCGTGAAGGTAATAAGGTGCATGTGTACATGACGGCTATGCGTTCTCATTTTTCGCCGGATAATATTGAAGGTGTAAAAATGGGTGACGAAGTTTATTTCCATCTTACTAACCTCGAACAGGATTGGGATGTGCCTCATGGATTTGGAGTAAAGGGTAACAATAATGGTGAGTTGCTGATAATGCCCGGCGAAACACAGACATTAAAATGGGTTCCGGATAGGGTAGGTATGTTTCCTATCTATTGTACAGATTTTTGTAGTGCATTGCACCAGGAAATGTCCGGGTATGTAAGAGTATCTCCAAAGGGTTCTAATGTTCCAATAACTTTTAGCCTTGGCAAAAATTCTGACGCCATCGATTCCATAATAAAAAAATAATATCGCGAAAATAAACAGGCCACTTTAGGTCTGTTTGTTTTTATTCAATCATCAACTTTGAATTAAGAACTAAAACAAAAAAAATGAAAACCTTAATGAGGCTATTTTCAATAATATCATTTTCATTATTGATTTCCTGCAACCAGGGAACTGAAAATGTGCCTGCTAACAATGCCGATACTACTGCCACAGCGAGCATAGGCGGACAGGAAAAAGTGCAGGACAACGATTCACAAAAAGATGTAGTAAAGGTGGCAGTATCTTCGAAGGACCATACAACACTTGTAGCCGCACTACAGCAGGCCGGACTTGTGACCTCTCTTTCAAACGCAGGGCCCTTTACTGTTTTTGCTCCTACAAATGAAGCCTTTAATAAACTGCCTGCGGGCACAGTAGATGGATTAATGAAAGATGATAAAAAAGAAGATCTCCAGGATATTCTTCAATATCATGTGTTCATGTCTGCCTTAAGCCCTGAATCTTTTACGGATGGGCAAACGTTGGGAATGGTAAACGGTGATAATGTTACGGTTACGGTTAAAGATGGAAAAACGTTGTTAAATAACTCTGCCGCTATTGTAACTTCCATACGTGCTTCTAACGGAATAATATATGTTATTGACGGTGTGCTGTTGCCGCCGGCAAAAAAATAATACCGGGAATGCTGTATCATCATAGTATAATTCTGCTCCATCTTTTTTACCTGCGTGATAATACCAGCCCTGGAAATTCTAAATAAACTATCATCATGAAAAATATTCCCTTAACAACCTTTGCAAGATCCATTACTATCATTTGCGGACTCTCATTAGCAGTGGTACTATTTGTCCCGCTCTGGCAAATCCAGTTGACTGCTCCCCAATACCCTGAAGGGCTAGTGCTGAAGATGTATCCAAATAAATTAGGCGGAAATGTTGATATAATTAATGGGCTAAACCATTACATCGGAATGAAGACGCTGCATGCGAATAATTTTATTGAGTTTACCGTGTTGCCGTATATTATAGGATTCTTTGCCATCTTCAGTTTGGTAGCTGCGGTAATCAATAAAAGAAAATGGCTGATTGCTGTGTTCGTATCTTTTTTAACTTTTGGTATAATAGCAATGATTGACTTTTACAGGTGGAATTATAACTATGGCCATGATCTTGATCCCAACGCCGCAATACAAGTACCCGGCATGTCTTACCAACCCCCACTTATAGGGTACAAACAACTTTTAAATTTTGGCGCTTATTCTATTCCTGATATTGGCGGCTGGATTTTTATTGGAGTGGGATTATTATTGTTGACCGCTGTAATTGTGCAGTTTCGAAAAACTAAGAACCTGTCACTTGTTCTTAAACAAGCAAAAGCAGTTGCCGCGGTTTGTACAATATTGATTGCAACATTCATTTCGTGTAATACTCCTCCTCAACCTATCAAGCCTGGAATAGATGCCTGCGCCTTTTGTAAAATGACCATTTCAGACAACCGCTTTGGTGCGGAGATAATAACAAAAAAAGGCAAAGTATTTAAGTTTGATGATATGCACTGTTTGCTTGCATTTAGAAAATCAAATACCGTCAATAATAGCGACATCAAAGAAACATACCTCCTTAATTTTGAAGAACCACATGAGTTAATTGAAGCTCCAAAAGCGTTCCTCTTAAAAAGCGGCCAACTCCATTCACCAATGGGTGGAAACATTGCCAACTTCATAGACTCTAATACTCTAAAAGCAGTTGCTAAAAAAATGCCCGGCGAAACAGTTACCTGGGGGGCATTGCTAAATCAACCTGAGTGAAACAAACCCTCATCATAACATTATGCCTGCTATTATTCACTACCATCCGGGTGCAGGCGAAAACAATTTTAGTTGGGAAGGATAAACAGTTTCAATCCATACAAAAAGCTATTGACGTAGCAATAAATGGTGACACAGTTTTAGTGGATGCCGGAATTTATAAAGAAGGGAATATTATTATCCAGAAATCTATTGTACTAAAAGGACTAAATTTTCCCGTGCTTGATGGTATGAATAAAAGTTCCCTTATTTCTATAAAGACTAAAAACGCAACCATCGATGGCTTTAGGCTACAACATAGCGGCAGGTCAGAAATACAGGATATCGGTGCGATAATGATTTACGATAGCTATAATATTTCGGTGCTCAATAATATTTTGGATGACACAAATTTTGGTATCTACATACAAAACAGCAACAGGTGCACTGTAAAAAATAATGCTATCAGGGCCTATGGCAAAAGTGAAGTGCAAAGCGGTAATGGTATTAACTGCTGGCGCAGCGACAGCCTGTTAATTATCGGTAATAAAATCCGGGGCCACCGTGATGGGATTTATTTTGAATTTGTCACCAACTCTTTAATATGGAGAAATATCAGCACAAAGAATGTGCGCTATGGCATACACTTTATGTTTTCTCATCATGATACCTATATTGGAAATGTTTTTGAAGCCAATGAATCGGGCGTAGCAGTAATGTACACGAATAACATACACATGTACAACAATCATTTTCTTAATAATTGGGGCGATGCAACTTACGGCATCTTGCTAAAAGATATCACCGACAGTGACATTTCGGGAAATCATTTTACAAAAAACACGGTGGGCATACACATGGAGGGATGCAGCCGTATTAACCTGTATAAAAATGCATTTTATAATAATGGCTGGGCGGTAAAGATCCAGGCAAGTTGCGATAACAATGATTTTACAAATAATAATTTCATGGGGAATACATTTGATATTGGCACCAACGGTTCGCTCGTTCTTAATACTTTCAACAGTAACTACTGGGATAAATATGAAGGCTACGATCTTAACCGGGACAACACAGGCGATGTGCCTTATCACCCGGTAAGCATGTACTCGATGATCATTGACAGCAACCCTGCTTCGCTCATGCTTTTCAGGAGCCTGATCGTTACCTTACTGGACAAAAGTGAAAAACTATTACCAGGCATTACACCCGAAGGATTAAAAGATGTGAAGCCTTTAATGAGACAATTATCCTTATGATTGTTGCTAAAAATATAACCAAGCAATTTGGAAAACTGAAAGCGCTCGATAATGTATCGGTTAACTTTCAAAGAGGGGAATGCATTGCATTGCTTGGGCCTAATGGCAGTGGTAAAACTACCCTGATAAAATCATTGCTGGGGATGGTGGTGCCCGACGGTGGTACCATACATTTTGATGGCAAATTAATTACCAAAGAATGGATGTATCGCAGCAATATCGGATATATGCCGCAGATAGGACGTTATCCTGAGAACATGACTATCAAACAAGTTATAGACATGATGAAGGACATCAGGAAGGAAAGTAATAAAGAACATGATGAAGACCTGGTAAACAGTTTTGGTCTCCATAAAATAATGCATAAAAAAATGCGGACCTTATCAGGCGGCACCACACAAAAAGTAAGTGCGAGCCTTGCTTTCCTTTTTAACGCGGATGTTTTAATACTGGATGAGCCCACCGCAGGGCTTGATCCGCTTTCTTCGGAATTACTAAAGCAAAAAATAACCAGGGAAAAACAAAACGGAAAACTAATCCTCATCACATCACACGTATTAAGTGAACTGGATGATTTGGTAACGGAAGTATTTTATATGCAGGAAGGAAAGTTATCCTTTCATAAAAAATTATCGGCGCTTAAAGAAGAAACAGGCGAGCGAAAATTATCAAAGGCCATTGCAAAAATATTGAGCACACAGGAAGCATGAAAAAAATATTGAAATATGTTATCGTGGATATTGTACAGAACAAAATAGTGTTGATCTATACATTGTTATTGCTGGTAGTGTGCCTGAGTGTTTTTAACCTTGAAAATAATCCGGCAAAGGGATTACTCAGTTTATTAAATATCATCCTCATTATCGTTCCACTGATATGTATTATTTTTTCAACCATTTATGTTTACAACAGCGCCGAGTTTATTGAATTGCTGGTGAGCCAGCCACTAAAAAGAAGCACCCTCTGGTTAAGCATCTTTTCTGGATTATCTGCTTCGCTGTCTTTTGCATTCCTTATTGGCGCTGGTATACCGATACTGCTTTATCATGCGGATGCTACCGGGCTAACAATGATCATAATGGGGCTTTTCTTAACGGTTGTTTTTGTGAGCATCGCCATCCTGGCCGCCAGCTATACCAGGGATAAGGCAAAAGGTATCGGGCTTTCAATAATGCTGTGGCTTTATTTTTCTTTGATTTTTGATGCATTGGTATTATTCTTTTTGTTCCAATTCCAGGATTATCCTTTAGAAAAAGCAATGGTGTTCTTAAGCTTCCTCAATCCTATTGATCTTAGCCGGATACAGATCCTGTTGCAAATGGACATCTCCGCCCTGATGGGGTATACGGGAGCAATTTTTCGTGAATTTTTTGGCACCACTACGGGTATCATACTCTCCTTTACCGGCCTGCTAACCTGGATCATCTTTCCCCTGATCATCTCATTAAAAAAATTTAATGGAAAAGATTTGTGACCTGGCTGTGCATGCACGACAGCCATTCTGCAATTATTTTAAAACTTGTTAGCCCTCATTAATCCATCCTGGCAGGCGGTTCGTATTACGCATAGTTGTAACCTGTTATGCCGTAATATTTAACGCTTAACTTTGAGACTGCCGCTCTCCCAGTTAACCCCGGCTTTTATACAATCATATATGTTTCCAAACGAAGGCCATCCATTAAAAAACATTGATAACATTCACCAGTTTGAAGCACTGTTTAATTTTGCTACGATCGGTATAGTTGTTACAAACAATGAAGGATTAATCGTCAATTTTAATAAGTATGCGGAAACACAGTTTGGTTATGCAAAAGAAGAAATTATTGGAAAGGTGGTTGATGTGCTTTTGCCTACCTCAACACATGCGAGACATGTAAAATACCGGGAACAGTATTATGAGCATCCTGAGCCCCGGATCATGGGACACGGAAGGGATCTTTTTGCACAAAATAAAAGTGGCGCCACTTTTCCTGTAGAGGTGAGTCTTAGTCATTACATTATCAATAATCAAACTTTTGTAATTGCATTCGTGATTGACATTACTGTTCGCAAAAATCACGAATTGATTGCGGTAGAGCAAACACGTGAGTTAGAGAGAATAACGTCTGAGATAAAATCAATGAATGCGGAACTTGAGCAAAAAGTAGAGGACCGTACTAAAATGTTGAGAGAGGCTTTGTCTGAATTAGAGCGATCTAAGGAAGAACTCAACCTCGCTTTCGAAAATGAAAAAGAATTGAGTGAACTCAAATCACGCTTTGTGACTATGGCCTCACATGAATTCAGAACTCCGTTAAGCACTATACTTTCATCGGCGTATTTATTAGACAAATATAACCAGCTTAACCCCGACACAAAGGTTGAGAAACATGTTGATCGTATAAAAGGCGCAGTAGGCGGAATGAAAAATATCCTGGAAGATTTCCTTTCTCTCGGCAAACTGGAAGAGGGGTTGGTGCAAACACATATTGAGGTGGTTAACCGTACAGCAATTGATATTTTACTTAAAGATTTGCTCCAGGAACTGGATGGCTTGTTAAAAGAAGGCCAGCAAATTGTTTATACAAATTCTGTGGTAACCATGGTTTGTTTGGATAAAAACCTGGTAAAAAATATCCTGGTCAATCTAATTTCTAATGCAATTAAATTTTCTCCTGAAAACGGCACTATCTGGGTAACATCTTTCGTAGAGCACGATCAATTTATCATAGCAGTTAAAGATTTGGGTATGGGTATTTCGTCCGAAGACCAGGAACATCTGTTTGAACGTTTTTTCAGGGCAAAGAATGCCAGCAATATACAGGGTACAGGTTTAGGGTTGCACATTGTAGTTAAATACCTTGAGCTAATGAATGGAAAGATAGGGATGGAAAGTAAATTGAATGAAGGAACTACTTTCACTATTTATATACCGCAAAATAAAATTGAACCACCAGTACTATGAAAAAAATATTAATTATAGAAGATAACCTGGAAGTACGTGAGAACACTGCTGAAATAGTTGAGCTGGCCAACTACGAAGTGATCTCCGCGGAGAATGGTAAAATCGGTGTGGAACTTGCTTTGAAAGAAAAGCCCGACCTGATCGTGTGCGATATTATGATGCCGGTACTGGATGGTTATGGCGTGTTCCATTTATTAAGTAAGCACAATGAAACTGCATCTATCCCCTTCATTTTTTTAACAGCAAAATCTGAGAAAGCTGACTTTAGAAAGGGAATGGAAATGGGAGCTGATGACTACATTATGAAGCCATTTGACGGAATTGAATTATTACACGCAATAGAGGTGCGCTTGAAGAAAAATGAGTTACTGAAACAACAATATTCCGGGCCGGCTGCATTAGATAGTTTTCTGCACGATGTGCAACAAACGGGCAAGGTTAAACTGGTTTCTGATGAAAGGGAAACCGCTACATACAGCAGAAAAGTGCATATTTACAAGGAAGGACAAAGGCCACGGGTAGTCTACACAATTGTGTCCGGCAAGGTTAAGATATCAAAAACGAACGATGATGGAAAAGAGTTCATTACGAGCATTCATGGGCCGGGAGAATACTTTGGATATACTGCAATTTTAGAAGATATCAATTACAAAGAAGATGCACAGGCGCTGGAAGATTCCAATTTAATGCTGATACCACGTGAAGACTTTCTGCAACTCATATCCAGTGATATTGAAATTGCGAGGGCGTTCATCAAGATCATCACCCAAAACATTGTAGAAAAAGAAGAGAGCCTGTTGAATCTTGCATACAGTTCTTTGCGGAAAAAAGTTGCTTACGGGCTTGTTCAGCTATTGGAAAAATACAAGGCGGAAGAAAACGAACGGCCGGTGCTAAATTTATCCAGGGAAAATATGGCCCATTCAATTGGTATTGCAACTGAATCATTGATTAGGACATTAAGCGATTTTAAGGATGAAAAGCTCGTTGATCTTCAGACAGGGAAAGTTATTATCATCGATGAAAAAAAATTGAGAACCCTGCCTTATTGATGTGGGCTTGTATTAATAAAAAAATGCCGGTGTATCTGTACCGGCATTTGTTTTTCATATTATTACCTCCTTTAGATGGCAGCAACGCCAAAATAATATTGGATTGTTTTTAGTAGGATATTTTGATCTAAGAGGCAGACTTTCTTGAAGGCACAGCCATTTCCGAACTAATAAATTCACCAGCGGAATTTTGAGTTTCTAACGTCCACCCTTCGGTTATTGATATCACGTTCCAAACATTTCCCGACTTCCTGGACACCTGGACTATTACACCAAGTTTGTGTTCAAATTCGTGCGAAATTTCTGACACAGTTCTTCGGTCGTTGATATCGATTTTATAAGCAGATCCTGCATTCGTCATTTTTTTCACTGAAGTGCGTGGATCTATCTTCGTGCTTTTCAGGTTTCTTGCCGTTGTGTCTGTTTCAAGAAAATCAATCTTAAGAAACGGATAACGGGCGGAGAAGGCTTCCTGGATATCCACCAGGAGACTTTCGTTATTTATCAATATTTCCTTATTCTTTAGTTCCATTTTTCAGATCTTTTTCCCAAACTATTTTGAGTCGTTCAGCAATCATGTTTATATTAATTATTCAAAAATAGAAATATCCCAATTCTTATATAAGTACTATCGTCAGACCTGGAGATGATTGTGGTCATGTGGTGCTAGACCGCTACTATAGCTGCTTCCAGCTTGTCACAATAGTGTTGCCATCTCTTTGATAGGACAGTTTTCATTTTTGTATGTATGTAGTCACCTTCATTATTTAGTCGCTGGTG
>JBDSAP010000298.1:0-25230 GCA_039922055.1 Ferruginibacter sp. | reverse complement strand
TCATCGGCCATGTTCTCTTCCACTTCATGGCTTTCCGCTTTTGATAACTGGTTGGTGAGATAGTCCATCAATCGCTGGTTGTCAATATCCTTATTACTGTTTGATAATATGTCTTTCAGATCATTGTTCATTTGCTTGTAAACGCTCCAGCATTATTTTTAAATTTCTTTTACCATTTTGAATATAGCTTTTTACATGTAACAAACTGTAACCGGTTTGCCCCGCTATTTCCTGGTAACTTTTTTTTTCAAGATAGAATAAAGTTACACATTGTAATTGTTCCGGGTTCAAAAGCTGCAAAGCCTTTTCCATACTGTTGAGGGTCGCATCCTTTTCGAGGTGATTCTTCCGGTCGATGGTTTCGTCCGGGGTTGATAAGAGTCGTTCGTTCAATTCCACCGGCTTTTTTCCTTTATCCCGCAGTTTCATCAGGCAATGGTTCTTCGCCACCATATACAACCAGCTTTTAAAATAGTCAACCTTATATTTGTGCAACTCAGTTATTGCTTTTAAAAAAACCTGTTGAACACCATCTTTTGCTTCTTCTTCATTTTTTAAATACTTCATGCAAACACCGAACAGGAGCATGGTGTAGCGTTGTAACAGGATCCCTAACCACTCATTATTTTTATCTGCATAAAAATATTCCAACAACTGGTTATCGGTTATATGTTTGTACTTGTCGGTATTCAAAATGGATTAGGTATATACCATAGATGTGATCACGGGCAAATTCCATAAACGGAATTTTGAAAACCAACCGCCGGCAAGTTATCAGTGTTAAGTTAAGCGTAACATGACTCATTATAATTACACGAATCAAGAAAAAATTACCTGTATTAATGCGTGTAATTCGCCTTTTATAATTCGTGTAATAAACAATGGAATTAAATACTTCTATTGCTATCAAAATTCTCCAGTTCTTTTGATACGGCATTTAAAAAAGTACTGCCAAGAGCGCCATCAATAATACGATGATCGTAACTAAGAGAAATATACATCATGTGGCGGATGGCTATACTATCACCCTGCGGCGTTTCTATCACCATTGCTCTTTTCTTAATTGCTCCCACGGCCATTATTGCAACCTGCGGCTGATTGATAATAGGGGTACCCATAATGCTGCCGAAAGTGCCTACATTGGTTAATGTGAAAGTGCCCTCGCTTGTATCATCTGCCTTTAGTTTTCCGGTCCTGGCGGCATTCGCAAGGTTATTCACTTGTCTTGTTAGCCCGGCAAGATTTAACTGGTCTGCATGTTTAATAACAGGTACAATTAAATTCCCATTTGGCAAGGCGGTTGCCATACCGATATTCAGATCTTTTTTTATAATGATCTTATCACCATCGACAGAACTGCTGAGCAGCGGATATTTTTTTATACATTTCACGATGGCCTCTACAAATAGTGGAGTGTAAGTAATTTTTTGACCTTCCCGGTTTTCAAATTCTTTTTTGATCTTCTCTCTCCACAAAACCAGGTTGGTTACATCACATTCGGCAAAACTGGTAACATGCGCACTCGTGTTTTGACTGTCGACCATGTGCTTAGCTATGAGTTTACGCATCCGGTCCATCTCAATAATTTCTACGTTGCCGGAATAATTAGAACTGGTCGCCACCTGGTGATCGTTGGAGATTGCAACCTGGTTATTCGCTCTTTCATTGTTGACCGCCGGCGTGTGTATGTGCTGAACAACCGGCTGGCTGCCGGCAGATGATTGTGGCCCATTTCTCCTGTTTTGTATATAAGAAAGAATATCTTTTTTACTCACTCTTCCGTCCTGACCGGTGCCAGGTATCTTTTCTAATTCGGCCATACCTACACCTTCCTGTTGAGCAATATTTAATACAAGTGGAGAATAAAACCTGATCGCATTATTACCCGGAGACTGCTGGGTACCGATGGAAGATGAGGGCTGATATGGGATTTCTTCAACCACATTGGCGTATTCGTAAACAGGTTCACTGCTTTGAGGATTATTGTTATTAGTAGTTGAATTCACTCTTATTTTAGCAATAACAGTTCCAATGGGTACAACATCATTCTCATTAAACAGCACTTCTTCTATCACTCCTTCAGCGGTGGAGGGCACTTCACTATCTACTTTATCCGTGGCTATATCCAGTACTGTTTCGTCCTCTTTGATGCTGTCGCCGGGTTTTTTGTGCCATTTTAAGATGGTAGCTTCCATAATACTTTCCCCCAGTTTCGGCATTACCAGATCAACTAACGACATAAGATTTTGGTGTTTGATTAAATAAATAGAAATGTATTAAAGCAAGGTTCTGCTTAGCAGGCAACCGGGCTCAAAGGTAATTATTTCCGGCTAATCTGTCCTTACGCCTGATCCTGCCCCGGGATTATAAATTTGCGCAACATATTTAAGGCGCTGGCGGCGGTTAAATGAATATTTCTCTGCCTGTCAAATCTGAAATTGAATTTTTCTGTGCGGATGTTTTCCTTATTTCCTACAGCAATCCAGACTGTTCCAACCGGTTTACCAGGCAAGCCTCCCGATGGTCCCATAATCCCCGATACTGCAATGGTGTAGTCTGTTTGTATATTCTTAAGCGCACCTTTGGCCATTTGAATTACTACTTCTTCGCTTACTGCACCCATCGTTTCCAGGGTATTTTTTTCCACCTGCAAAAGATCTTCTTTTGCTTTGTACGAATAGCTAACCACACTACCGTGATAATAATCAGATGCGCCTGGCTCTTCCGTAAGTAAATGGGCAATATAGCCACCAGTACAGCTTTCTGCCGTTGATACGGTTTTCTTTTTAGCGATCAATAAGTTCGCGACAACTTTTTGTAACGGTATGTCTTCGTTGGTAACAAGGTAGGTTTTTACCAGGTGCTGTAAGCTGCTAAAAAGCTCATCTATTTCTTTGTCTATGGCCGCTGCATCAAAGCCAATAGTTGATAAGCGCAGGCGTACCATTCCGTAATTTGGGAGGTAAGCCAATTTAATATGGGAGGGCAACAATTTCTCAAAGTCCTCGATCATATCGGCTAAAGAACTTTCACCGACACCAGCAGTTAGTAAAGTGCGGTGTGCAATATGCGGAAATTTGAAATGGTTTACCAGGCGAGGTATCACATCATCTTCCATCATCGTTTTCATTTCGAACGGTACGCCAGGCATGCTCACATAAATTTTGCCGGCTCTTTCAAACCACATCCCCGGCGCCGTGCCTCTCTTATTTAAAATTACTTCACAGGTATCCGGAACTTCAGCCTGACTGAGATTTCTTTCGATCATTGGCCGTTTAAGAACCGTTTCAAAAATATATTTCACATTCTGCAAAGCGCCTTCGTTCACCACCATTTTACCATTGAAATATTCACAAAGCAGGTCTTTGGTAATATCATCTGCCGTAGGTCCCAAACCACCCGTTACCAGGATGATGTCCGCATGCTTAGTTTCTTCGTCGAGCGCCTGCCATATTTCATCCCACGTATCGCCCACAGCTACACGCCTTACCACACGTATCCCTGCCTTGTTTAGTTGCTGCGACATCCAGGGGCTGTTGGTATCAATTACCTGGCCTATTAATAGTTCATCGCCAATGGTGATGATGGTTGCTTGTGTTGTCTGCATGAATAAATTTAAACGGTGTTATTGATTCTTCCTTGTATTGCTGACCTTCGGTGTCCTTATGATAAACTTCAAAAATAAATCTTTTAGTTTTGGGAGATCAAATTTTTGGAGATGAAAATAATTTTGACAGGATTGTTTGCCTGCTTTATAACACTGGCGCAGGCACAAGGTTTAAAGGAAACGCTTACTAATGCAATTAATAATTTGCAAGCTGATGATCAATTCAAACATTCGATCATCAGTATGTATGTGATGGAAACAAAGAGCGGTAAAATAGTATTTGATAAAAATAGCGAAACGGGAATGGCGCCGGCAAGTTGCCAGAAAGTGATTACAAGTGTAACGGCTTTTGATCTTTTAGGAAAAGATTTCGTTTTCAAAACAGAATTAGTCTATGATGGTGAAATAAAAGATAAGATACTTAATGGATCATTGTACCTGCTCGGCTCAGGCGATCCAACATTGGGAAGCTGGAGATGGAAACAAACCAGCGAGGAATCCATTACCAATAAGATCACCAACGCAATTCTTGCTAAGGATATTCATAAAATAACTGGCGGCTTTTTTGGCGATACACAGCGATGGGGAAGCAATATAATACCGAACGGATGGGTTTGGGAAGATATTGGAAATTATTATGGTGCAGGGTCCGCTGCTTTAAACTGGCGGGAGAATCAGTATGATCTTGTTTTAAAATCTGGCGCTGTGTCGGGAGCCGTGGTTTCAATTGTTGCAATAAAACCACCCATGCAGGATGTGCAATTATTGAACGAATTGCGTACAGCAGGAAAGGGGAGTGGTGATAACGCCTACATATATTTGCCACCTTATTCAAACAAAGGTTATGTAAGGGGCACTATCCCTTCGGGAGAAAATAATTTTGTAGTGTCCGGCTCTTTTCCCGATCCTCCGAAGCAGTTGATGAACACACTGGCAAAGGCATTGAAAGATAAAAAAATAGATTGCCCAAAAACAACGATCTATTTGGCCAGCGATGAAAAACAAAAATTGCCTTCAAACCTTACAACACTTCTTACCATGCAATCGCCAACACTTGACAGCATCAATTACTGGTTCCTGAAAAAGAGCATTAATTTATATGGCGAAGCTTTGGTAAAAACAATTGCTTATAAACAATTGAACATTGGCAATACAGATACTGGTATCGCCGTGATAAAAGATTTTTGGAGCAAGCGAGGTATTGAAAAGCCGGCGCTCAATATGCTTGATGGAAGCGGCTTAGCGCCGGCAAACCGGGTAACTACAAATGCGTTGGTAACAGTAATGCAGTATGCACGTAATCAATCCTGGTTCACATCATTCTATAACGCATTGCCTGAAATGAATGGCATCAAAATGAAAGACGGGTATATTGGTGGTGTAAGAAGCTACACAGGATATGTAAAAAGTAAAACAGGTATCGAATACACGTTCTCATTTATCGTAAATAATTTTGATGGTAGTGCCGGTGCAATAAGAGAAAAAATGTGGAAGGTGCTAAATCTTTTAAAGTAACTTTCGAAAAAACAAGTTGGCAGAAATGCCGCAGCGGCGCCTTGGAAGCCGGGCAGTTGAAACTCAACATAATTTGGTAAATTCGAGCAGAAATGAAACAACGAATTTATATAGACACTTCTGTGGTTGGAGGTTACTTTGACGAAGAATTTAAAGATGTCACCAATGCTCTTTTTCAGCGACTTGAAAATGGAGAAATTATTTTTGTAGTTTCCGACCTTCTGGATCTTGAACTTATAAATGCACCACAACAAGTTAGAGAATTGCTTTACAAATACTCATCTGACAAATTTGTACGTGTAGAATTGACCGAAGAAGCAATTATACTTGCCGACACTTACATTTCAGAAAAAGTTGTAGGAAGAACAAGTATAGAAGACTGTAGGCATATTGCTTTGGCAACTATTAACAAAGTGGACGTTTTAGCAAGTTGGAATTTCAAACATATTGTAAACCTGGACAGAATAAAAGGCTATAATTCGGTAAACCTTCGCTTAGGTTATCAAATGATAGAAATTAGAAGTCCCAAAGACCTTATTAATTATGGAAACGATTAAAAAAGAAAAGACTTTTGACGCAGTAAAAATGATGCGTGACATTAGAGAAAAAATAAGTTCAGAAACCCAAAATATGACATTTTCTGAATTGAAAGAATATATCCAAACCAAAATCAAAGAAAGCAAACTGAAACCAATTGGACAATAATGTATTTCTGCCAACAGCCAGGTTTGCTGATATGCTGGCTAAAGAATATATTCTCAATGTCCATTCGCTATCGGTTTCAGTCCGGACTTGATGTTTTCTATCCAGCTTTAGTACTTATCTTCATCATCAGTAATTCTAATCGGCCTCAGTTGCCGGTCTGTAGGAAACACATAATACCAGCACAGCATCAAACCCTAACAAACCATGAAAGAGCAAAATTGTAAGAATCATTCGCAGGTTGTTCCGATGTATCATTTTGTAGCGGGCATCCTGATCGTTGCCGGACTGGTTGGTGCAGTGGTAAATTTTGTTCGTGCCTGCCAGCATGAAAGCGGAAGAATAGTGGCTGCTTTACTGGTGGTTATTTTTGTGATTACCATTTTGTTTTACTGGTACGCCAGGGCGTTTGCGCTACGTGCCCAGGACAGAGCGATAAGAGCCGAAGAGAATCTTCGGTATTTTTCCATGACGGGTAAATTAATGGATGGGAAATTGAGGATGGGGCAAATTATTGCATTGAGGTTTGCGCCTAATGAGGAGTTCGTGGCATTGGCCGCACGTGCTGTAAATGAAAACTTAAGATCGGGGCAAATAAAAGAAGCGATCATTAACTGGCGGGCAGACCATCACAGGGTGTAGTAATTATATTTTTTCTCTTTATGAATTCGGCCGAAAATATTTCTCCAGTTTTGCTCTAAGTTCGCCGGGCATTTCACAACGCTTCATTCCGCTTGCTTCCATAAAATAGAGCGTTACATCGCCCACATTCAATAGTTGGCCTTCTTCATTATAAATCTCTGAATGAAATACGATCTTGTGGTGTACCGGCAATTCTTTTAGCATGGTTTTTACCGTGATCAAATCATCGTATTTAGCAGGACGTAAAAACCGGCTATGAATATCCACTACCGGCATAATAATCCCCATCGCCTCAATGTCCTTATAAGTATAGCCAATTTCCCGGATGGCTTCACCACGGCCGATCTCGTAAAATTGTGCGTAGTGGCCATGATATACCACTCCCATCTGGTCGGTGAGGGCATAATGGATACGTATCTGCGTTTCGGTAACGAACATTTAAAATGCTGTTGTTAAAAGGATAAATGTTTAATGACGGGTCTATGTGTATGATGAAGTGTTGTTAAACCTTTGATCTCAATTCTGATTGTATTATTTGTTTACCCGTTGTTCTTTTTGTTGCCCATTGCCGTGAATGTACAAGGGAGTGACACAACGATGATGCCATGAAAAACTAACGTTGGTAAACAAAAAATCTTTCTTATCACACAAATGAATTCAATATTCAGTAAGGCTATTTTCCGGTCATGCTATCCACGCTTACTCTTCCGGGGCCTACAAATAACAGAACAGAAAAAGCTGCCAAATACATTGTTCCTAATTCCCCCTTTCCTAAAACGTCTCCATGATTCGTTATGAAGAGCGCATAACACATACAAATAATTATCGGCACACAAGCAAGCCTTGTAAACAATCCGAGAATTACAAATAGCGAGCAAAAGAATTCTGCAAAAATCACTAGAGCGGCGGTGATAGATGAACTCATTCCAAAAAGATGCGGCATGAAGGTGGCTGTTTTATCAAAGTGAACGAGCTTGTCATATCCATGAGTCATTAGCAATATTCCAGCAACTAACCTTAGTAATAACATGGCAGCACTGAAAGCGCCTGCAGAGTATTTGGTCGATAAAAGACTTTTCATTTATTGTTAATTTTTAATTGAAAATTAGCGGATCTTCTTTTTATCTTTTCGTTAACAGCGCTGCAAATGTACATTCGTTTTGTTTGTCACAGTTATCCACTTATTAACAAACGGTTTGGAACGGTGTTTGTTCAAGTGTCAATACTGTTAATTTTGCAACCATCTATTTCTTGATAGATTCAACCTATACAATGAAGCGACAAACTCTTTTTATAATCCCTGCTATATTATTTTCTATTACCGGTTTTTGCCAGCCCACACACAGTTTTACTGATCCCGAAAAAAGATTCAAGGAGGCAAAAGAATTATTTGTAAAGCAACAGTATGCATTGGCCTATCCATTGTTGCAGGATGTAAAACAACAATATCCCGACAATCAAAAAAGCAATAACGCCTACCTTAGTGATGATGTAAATTATTATTATACTGTTACCCGGCTAAAATTGCAGCAGCCAATTGCAGAAGAAGAAGCAAGACATTATATTGACTGGGTTAATAATGAACCACGCAAACAACTGATGAGTTATCATCTTGGTAAATTTTATTTTACAAAAGAAGATTTTACCAAAGCCTTGGAGCAATATGAAAAGGCCGGACTTGATAACTTAAGCAATGAAGAAATTGCAGATGCCAAATTTGAAATGGCTTATTGCTATTTTAATCTAAAGCGTTTTAATGAAGCAAAGTCTTTGTTCAATGAAATCCACCAACTACCTGATAACAAATATTATATTCCTGCAAATTATTATTATGGTTTTATCAGCTATTACGACCGTAACTACAACGAAGCTTTAAAATCATTTAAGCTAATAGAAGCAAAGGAAGAATACAAGGGCATTGTTCCGTACTACATTGCCGAAATATATTATTTTCAAAATAAAAAAGATGAGTCTTTAAAGTATGGAGAAAGTATTTTAAGCAAAGGAGGATTGTATTATGAAAAGGAACTGAAGGGATTGATCGGGCATCTTTATTTTGAAAAGAAAAACTTTTCAAAAGCGTTACCCTTGCTGGAGTACTACGTTAACAACAGCAAAAAAGTAACGAAGGAAAATTTGTACGAATTAAGCTATTGCTATTATGAAGCACGGCAGTTAAACAAAGCTATTGACGGTTTTAAACAGTTGAGCAGCGAGAGTGATTCGCTTGGTCAAAACAGCATGTACCTGCTTGGCGATTGTTACCTGCGTACCAATCAAAAAGCAAATGCAAGAAATGCTTTCCAGTTTTGTGCCTACAATGGCAGCAATAAAAAGCAACAGGAAGTCTCACTTTTTAATTATGCCAAGCTCTCTTACGAGTTGGGCTACCAGGACATTGCTTTAAATGAAATGCGCAATTTTATTAACCGCTATCCATCTTCGCAATATAGTAACGAAGCCAAAGAGATATTGGTAGGCTTATTGGCCAATACAAACAATTATAGAGAAGCACTGGCATTGTATGAATCTTTCAAAAATCCTACGGCTAATATGCAAAAGGTTTATCCACGCATATTGTATGGCAGGGCAGTAGAGTATGTAAATGATCAGCAAATAGCCCAGGCAGAAAGCTTGTTTTCTAAGATCCTCCAACTACCGGCTTCGAACGTAACTCCTTATGCAAATTTCTGGAAAGGAGAGATCGCATACAGGTCGCAGAACTATGATGAGGCCATTCGGAATTTAAGTATTTACCTGCAAAGCGGTGCACAAGCGCAGGGAGAGGCTAATCCTGTTACCGCCAAATACGACCTCGGATATAGCTGGATGAAAAAAGAAAATTACAAACAGGCGCTTACATATTTTGAAGCTATAGCTAAATCAAATACAACAGCCGGTGCGCTTGAACAGGATGCTTTTGTAAGAAGTGCAGATTGTTATTTTATGCTCAGGGATTTTGCCCGTGCTAACAGCATGTATGATCTTGTGATCAACAATGCTTTGCCACAAGGCGATTACGCCATGTTTCAAAAATCACTGATAGCCGGTATTAAAAGTTCCGCCTCCAAAATATCTATTCTTAACACACTTACCCGTCAATATACAAAAGGAAGCCTTGTGCCGGATGCAAATATGGAGATCGCAAATACCTACATTGCTGATGAAAAATTTAGGGAGGCGCTTCCATATCTTAACCTTGTATTGAATGCATCGAATAGTGGTGGCCTGAAGCCGGTGGCTTTATCGAAGCTTGGCCTGAGTTATTACAATTTAAATAATAACGGTCAGGCATTATCTAACTACCAGCAATTGATAGAACAATATCCTCAATCTGCTGAAGCGAGCGAAGCGCTGGACAATATCAAGAATATTTATGTAGAAGAAGGTAAGCCTAACGAGTATGTAGAGTTGATGAGAAAGAATGGAAAAAATGTTTCTGTTAGTGAAGCTGATTCACTTACGTATTCTGCTGCCGAATTAAAATACAATGCCAATGACTGCAATGCGGCAATAGCAGGGTTCAATAATTATCTTTCTAAATTTCCGACAGGCGCCCACGCCATAGAAGCCAACTATTTTAAAAGTGAATGTTACAGTAAAAATAAGGATTGGCCAAACGCTTTAGCCGGATACGATTTTGTAAATAGCAAAGGCCTGAATACATGGTTTGAACAAGCAACACTGGCTGCTGCAAGGATCAATTATTTCGAGTTGAAAAATTATGCAGCAGCACGGAAATATTTTGCTGCCCTTCAAACCGGTGCGGTTAACCAGGACAATCAACTGGAAGCATTGCGAGGATTGGTACGCTGCGATTACCAGCTGAAGCAATATGCGCAGGCAAACGAAGCGGCTAAAGAATTGCTTACAAGAAAGGGCCTAAGCACGGATGATAAATCAATTGCTTTTCTTGTGTTAGGTAAATCGCAACAAGTCAACAATGATTGTAATTCAGCAATTGCTTCATTTAAATCCTGTGCGGCAATCAATAAGACAGCATGGGGTGCAGAGGCCAGGTATGAAATTGCAAACTGCCAGTTTTCTCTGGCTAATTATTCAGCGGCTGAAAAAGCAGCGATGGCTGTTATCAAGGAAACAAGCAGTTATGATTTTTGGGTCACAAGATCTTATATTTTGATTGGAGATATTTTTATGCAGGAAAAAGATTATTTCAATGCAAAGGCAACTTATCAAAGTGTTGCGCAAAATTCAACAGTTACAGAATTAAAAGCAGAAGCGGAGCAAAAGCTTGAGAAAGCAACTACTGAAGAAAAGTCCAACTCAAAAATCAGCAATTAACAATGAAAAAATTCACGTTCAATAAAGTGCAACTTATTCGCAGCTCCATAGTGCTATCTGTATTAAGTGGGGCGGTGTTGCCGGTATTTGCACAAAAAGATACCACAAGAAAACAGTCGATAGATATTACCTCAACCTATAAGCCTGTACTGAGAAATTCTGCCAAGATATATTTTTCCGCAAATCATTTAGTGGCAGATACATCCAGGATCATCAGCCCTTATACTATCCCTTCTTTAAACCTGTTTTACGTTTATCAGCCGGTCTCTTTAAAGCCACTTGCCTTGTCGCAGGATACTGCTTTGGAACTGGGCTTAAGGAACTTTTTAAAAGTTGGAGTAGGTAATTATTCAACTCCTTATGCCAGCGCCGGATTCAGCTTTGGTGATGGCAAGGTGAGTCTTGTGAACCTGTATGCTGATTTTGTTTCTTCCAAAGGAAAGATTGAGAACCAGGATTACGCACAACTGAATATTAAAGGATCGGGGAGCTATTTTACACCAAGGAATGAAGTATATGGATCGGCAGGAATTAGCCAGAAGGACTACTATTTGTATGGCTACGATCACCTGATGCACAATTATAAAAAAGAAGATGTGCTACAGCGATTCCAGGACGTTACTATTAAGGCGGGCATTCGTAACCGGGATGCAAATGAAACAGGTATCAACTATAATCCAAGTGTGGAATCGAGCATTTTTAGCAATCAAAATAAGTTGACTGAAAGCTCTTTGATATTGGACGCACCGGTCGAAAAAACTTTTGGAGATGTGTTCTCAGTGAAGGTGCAGGTGAAGGCCGATATAACTTCATATACTTCTAAAGACCTTCCTGCTAATGTAAAATTCAATAACAATATTTTCCTGATAGCGCCAGAACTCATCTATTCAAAACCCTCTTTTAATTTACACGGCGGTGTTACTCCTGCCTGGGATAATGGAAAGCTGACGGTGTTTCCAAACATTTATGGTGAGGTGCAAATACCGAACAAGTCCTTTCTTGTACAAGGGGGATTCGTTGGCCGGTTTGTAAAGAACACTTACCGAAATCTGTCGGCAATTAATCCTTACCTGCAAACAGTTTCTTCACAGTTAAATACAAAAGAGACTGAGCTGTATGGTGGTATAAAAACGTCGGTAGGTAAGCACTTTAACTTCAGTGCAAAGGCCGGCATACTCCGTTACGAAAATCTTCCGTTTTTTATAAATGACACCGCATCTGATAGTAAATCTTTTTTAGTCAGCAACGAAAGCAAGGTGAACGATTTCCGCATACATGCGGATATGAGTTACATCAGCCAGGATAAATTCACCATTACAGGAGGATTGACATTTAATGGTTATACAGGTATGAAGGACAACGACAAAGCATGGGGAACCGTACCCTTGGAGATCACGGCCTCTATGCGTTGGTGGGCCTTTAAGCAGGTAATGCTGAAGGGCGATTTCCGGGCCTTCACCGGCGGTCCGTACTTATTGAAGGATAATGTAAATAAAACTTTAAGTGGCGCTGCGGATCTTAGCGCCGGAATTGAATTCGCCATTAATAAAAAGATAAGCGCCTGGCTGGATGTAAACAATATATTCAATAATAAATATGAACGCTGGCACAAGTACGAAGTGTATGGCTTAAATGTATTGGGCGGCGTTATTCTGAAATTCTAAAGAGCCCTGGTTCTTCGGAATTTGAGTTGAAGTTTGTTGCAATAAACTGTTTATTAGTTTTAATCTTTTGGGTTTTGATGGTTAACCATATCTTTGAAATCTGAATTCAACCCATGTACCAGATAATCGCTCCCAGTCTTTTCCAAAATAAAACCTGCCGGTTGCCGGGGATAGGTACTTTGATGATGGTTAGCCGGTCAGCCCAAACGGATTTTGCCAATTCACAAATTTTAGCTCCTGTTGAAACCATTGAATTTATTCGGGAGAATAATGGCGAGAATGTCTTCAACGAATTTTCTGCGATGTCAGAATTATTGATAACTAAATTGGATGAGAGTAAAAGCGTCTTCTTAAAGGGCATCGGCACACTGACCAGAGATGAAGAGGGGCAGATCAATTTCGAAGCATTACAGATAGATCCTGTTTTTTTTCAACCGATTGCTACCGAACGGGTGATAAGGGAAAATACAGAACATTCGATGCTGGTTGGTGATCAGCAAACTACCAATTTTCAAATGACGGAGTTCTTCAATGAAAAGCCCGTGCTAAAATCCCGTTGGAAGATATGGGCGCTCGTGCTGGGCGCAATTGCAATTACGGTGTTGACGGTTTATCTTTATCGGCACGGATCAAACTCTTTAGGAAATATGCGGTCGATATAGTTAAATCAGATTATAATAGAAATATTGTGCAGGCTTTGGTGAGCCTGCATTTTTATTTTACCCGGCGGCGCAATAGATCGGAGGCTTATGCTTGTTCATTGGCTCACCACTCATTTGCTGGATAAAGGAGTTGATATAAATACATTCACGAATGCTGGGCCACAATGATATTAAAGCCTTGTTGAGGTATGGGCATGTAAGTAAGAATGTGATGGAAAAAATTGAAGTCCGCTGGGTAAAATTGCAAGGGAAAAATGGACATGTAAAAACCAGCGTTTTCAGATTGTTAGTGATGAAATACGGGAAATTAAACCCTGCGTATTTTTCTGTAAGTTGTTGGATTTTAGTAAAATAAAATAATTGTTGCCCGGCCAACAACCCATATAATTTTAAATTCAAAATTATGTTTAAAGCTTTTTTATTATTGCTTTTAATTTCCGACTGCACTTTAATATTGGGACAAGAAAATCCTTTAAATATTGATAGTTGCGGAACTTTTTTATATTTCACAAAATCACAGTCTGAATTATCAAAGTATATAGATGACCCATGCAGCAGTGATTCACTTTGTACTTCAGAAATAGAAATAGCTAAGCGAAAAGTTAAAAGTGGAACAATCGCTGTTTGTATGCCTATGAGTTTAGGAACAAATGATTTAAGACAAGAGACTCAGATTAGAGAACTCTGTAGAATAAATAAATTAAGTTTCGAGTTTGAATTATTTAGCTGTATTGTTAATCAAGGGCAGACCCCTGGCTGTTATGGTCTTTATATGGACAAAATCATAGCCGAAAAATTCGGTATTAATTTTAAACAGGATTTATTGAAGATGGCGGACAGTTTATTAGTTGCTTCTAATCCTACTGTTTATTATTCAAGATGCGATACTTTGCCCCGGCTTCCAAACAAGGAAGATATATTTGAATCAACTGAAATGGAAGTTTCTATCAATAGTCAGTTATTCAAACAACTGAAACCAAATACTTATGGTTATTATCCGGGAGTAGACATCGGATTCTATATCGACACCATGGGTATCCCAACGGGATATTTTATAAGTCAATTTTTTGTTTATGAAATTGAAAGTAATAGAAAGTTCAAAAATGAACTTTGCAAAATTGCAATTAATCATGTAAAGCAATACAAGCTTTGGAAACCAGGTATAATTAATGGACGCAAGGTAAAAACTGAATACAATGTGAGGATTTCATTCACCTCAAAGACTTCAAGCAAATGAACTGTCTTCAGTAGGTGCAGCTCTCCTGACCAGCTGCTTGTAGTTACCGCTACACTGAATTAAATGAACCTTATCGTTTCAAAAAACTGAAGCATGGTTTTATTGAATTAATTATTTTGGGATAACTCTACAAACTCGTGGATTAGCTACGATGGGCAACAGGTCGCCTGCGCCTATCATAATTGTCAGGTGCGAAAATTTTTGTACTATAGCGTATTATAACGTCAATCATCGCGTTAGCAGTAATCTTTCACAGGCACCATCAATGTACGACAAACTAAAAAAATATTGCAAACAAACTGTTCCACTCTTGGATACAGAACTAGAACTTATTGACAAGTATTTTGAAGAAATGATTTTGAAGAAGAAGGAGTTTTTACTTCAAGACAACAAAGTTTGCAATTTCATTGCTTTTATTGCCGATGGTTCTATTAGACATTTCCACATCAAAGACGGTGTAGAAAAAACTTGCGACATTTCGTTTGACAATTCCTGGGTTACAGACTTTCAAAGTTTTACATACGGTATAGCAGGGAAAATGAATTTGCAAGCAATGGAGGACACGACTGTTTTCAACATTCAAAAAAACAATCTTCATAACCTCTATAAAGAATGCAGTAAATACGAAACCTTTGGGCGGCTTATGGCTGAACAAGTTGCACAAAGGGCTACCGAAATAGCAATGTCTTTATCATCAGACAAACCCGAAGAAAGATTTCAGAATTTAATAAAAAAGCAGCCCGACTTATTTCAGCGAGTTCCACAAAAATATATTGCCAATTTTTTAGGGGTAAGCCCGGAAAGTTTGAGCCGGATTAGAAAGAGAGTTTTTCATAAACAAAAGTCTTAACTTAAGTCATCGTTTTTAGGCTTATTGTCATCGCACCTTTGTATCTCATTTAAGCAGATAAAAAATGAAATACAAATTATTCACTTTAATCATTACAGCAATGACAATTACAAACAGCTTATCAGCACAGCAATTAGACTTTTCAAAAGTCAAAACCTATGAACATCAATTAGACGATGTTATGGAGATTATTGACACTACCGAATTGAAAGCAAAACTCAAAGAAGTAGAACAACAATTCCAACAGGAGCCAACAGAGATTAACAAAGTACGACTTGGAATTATTTACCATGAAACGGCTTTGAATTTATCCTTTTTTTCAAAAACTGAATACAAAGGCTACGCCAAAAAAAGTTTTGACCAGTTAAGCGATTTATTTAATTCACCATCAACAATCAAAGAATTAATGTCCTTTATAGCTTCTTACAGAGCATCGGCATTATCATTAGTTGGGGCTGAAACAAAGAAACTAAAACTACTTGGGGAAGCATTTACTTTGTTTGGTGACGCGGTGAATAAATATGCAGACATTAGTTATTTGCCTAAGTTTTTAAGAGGAAGTGTTGCCGAAAATTTGCCTTGGTTTTTCTTCTCAAAACGAAAATTTGCCAGGCAAGACTTTCAGTCCATCATCAATAAACAAGAGAAAAATACAGACTTTGCCAATTGGAAAATAATGAGCTTTACTTATTGGGCTTGGGCAAAACAACATCAAGGAAAGAAAGATAGAAATCAAGCAATAACTTACCTTGACAAAAGCATTAACCTTGACCAAAATTATAAAGCAGGACGAACAAAAGCCGAAGAATTAAAAAAGACCCTGACGAAATAAAAATACTTCGATAGGCGCAGATATCCTGGCCTAAATCAGTTACCGCTACACTGAATTAAATGAACCTTATTATTTTCAAAAACTGTAGCACTGGTTTGGTTGCAATTTAATAGGGGCTCAATTGTAAAATTTTTTCAAGTTCAGAAATGGAAAAAATAAACTGGTTGACAAAGAGTGTGAATACAACAGGGTATTTATTTGTACGCAATATTAAATGCGAACCGGCAGTTATTTTTACAGTATTATTAATAGCATGAATTTGTAAAAATTATGGACGAACATTTAAAAGTTAGTAATGTAACAAACAGATTAACTACTATATTATTTGTAACTTATTTGATTGCATTATCCTGGATTTTATTATTTAAGTTAGGGGTACGATTTTCTTACATGGAGAATAGGAGAGTAAACTTAATTCCGTTTAATGAACCTGTAATCTTAAGCGGTGAAAACATTTTGAACGTAGTGATTTTTATACCACTTGGTATATATGCAGGAATTTTATTTCAAAGATGGATTTTCGCTAAAAAACTTCTCTTCATTTTCTTACTTAGTTTACTAGTTGAAGGGCTTCAATATATTTTGCGACTTGGGGCTTTCGATGTTACAGATATAGTGACCAATACTTTAGGCGGAGTTATTGGAGTAATGATATTTAAGGGGCTTGAAAAAGTATTCAATAATAGTGTTAAGACACAAAGATTCATAAACAGAATTGCAGCAACAGGAACGGTCTTAATGATTTTATTGTTTGTGTTACTAAAAATGAACATGCTGCCAGTAAGGTATCAGTAATAAATTCCAGGTATCATAAATAACATTTCTTGTGACAATAAAACGAATGCGCAACGTTGGATTTGTTGTATCATCGTTTACATAAAAACGTTTAGTCAGAATTGTAAATGACGATCATTCTTTAGCATCAAACACTTAAAATAAAAAATACCCCCGTATGAGCAAGTGTGTACTATTTATCCAGGGCGGTGGTAACGGAGGTTATGAAGCGGATATCCGTCCATACGTAGGTTTAGAATATGCCAGCAAGCGGGCATATATCTGTGTTGAAAAGAAATGAAAAATACAACACGTCAACACCGCATAGACATTTCGAGGCCAGGGAGTGGTTAGGGTTTTGTAGTCCATCATTGTTTATCCTGTTGGAAACGGATGCCATCCGAAATCCACCCGTGGCATTCCGAAGCGAGATAAGAACCTTAAAAGCCCAAAGACTTGTTTAATCCGCTTTGATAACTGCATATTATGAATAGTGTTTTAAGAGGTTACTGTTTGCACTTCTATTACTTCGATGCTTTTGCTTTGTTATACTCGTTTAGGCACTCATGAAGCGATCTGCCCTGGTTGTAAATACAATCACAAAATTCTTCGCAGGCCTTTGGATTACTATTGCCGGGACATCCATTGGTGCACTCCTCCGCGGAATTACCAGGTCGAATGTCATACAGAAACTGGTTTATAATTATTACTGCAGCTATCATCGCAAAAACACATCCGAAAAACAGGAACGGAAATTTGTTGCTCAACGGTCTTTCCCTTGCTGAGTGACCAGTCTCTTTAATTTGTTTGAATGATAATATGTATTTTATCCGGTCGTAGTCCCAACACAATAAATATATATTGGCAAGCAATATTATTGTGGTCATGCGAGTGCCTTCGAATCGGACAGCATAAGTCAGGATACAAATATTCAGGATAATGGGAAAATACATCAGTGCACCAAGAAGTGCCGTTCTCGGAATAAGTAATAGAATAGCAATTAATAACTGCGAAATTCCGATAAATGTATAGTAGTATTCGGTGTGGTGTAGAGCTTCCAAATAATGACCCATCGGATTGTTAACGGATAAGCCGCTGGCGAAACGTTCCCCGCTAACTTTTACAGTCCCTGATATAAAAAATCCCAGTGCCAGCATGATGCGGCAGAAAACGGCAAAATAATGAAACCATTTGTTTCCTTTTGCTTCATAATATACATGGTTAAGCCTGCTTGGTATGCTCATAAAATAAAAGTTAAGTAAATGGTTACGAATAATTTTGTGTTTACTCCCTCTATTGTCCTTCCTTATAACTTCGATGATATGTTAAACTACCTATATAAAAGCGCTTTGAATTACAAAGTAAGGGGAAAAAATTACGTTCCAAAAGTATTTTTTGGACTGACGCCTTAGATTCAAAACAAAGCAATATTAAATTCACGAAGAAAAAACGGCATGTAACAAAAGCGCATTTGCAAAAGGATTGGTGGGACATTGAAACAATGGGCATTTTGATCACTTGCGTTCATCGGCACCAGTAGAAGAATGTTAATTAAGCATTTTACCTTAATTTGTACAATCGTTTTTTAATTTAGTATCAGCACCGGGCGAAACGAGCATTACATTCCAAACCTTCGCCGTGTTTGTTGACCGCCACTACTAATGAAAAATCTACTAATCATATTGCTTTATATATTTTCTGTTCAAACTTCTTTGGCGCAAACAGATTCTGTCAAAATTATAAACGAGGAATATTCCCAGTACATTCACAACAACTTTACTAAGTCCGAGAATCTTTCATATAATTATTCAAATAAATGGGATTTTGATGGTGATAGTAAAAATGATTCTTTGTATTTTATTGGAAATGGGGGAGCACACACTTATTTCTTTTTAAGGATTATTCTAAGTTCGGATGGTTTAATAAGAAACTTTCCAACCATTCAAATTGATATGCCATTTTTCGCAACAATTGAAACCCTCAATAAATTAGGGCAAAATTCAAGTGTTCAATTTGTTATTAGTGATTTTGACAACAATAAGACTCAGGATATCTATTTGAATTTTAATAACCCCTTCGGATTTATTCCTAAAGCTTGGGAAAACAAAGGTGTAAAAACAAAGAATGTTTTACTAAGTTTTGCAGGAACAATAATAAGTGTAAAAGATTATTATTAAAATACTAATATTCGAGTGGCGAGCGGCCAACAATGATGCATTGCCAAAAGTCAGGGCAGGACATCGGAACATGAACATTTGATCAGCAGCATTGGTAGTTCCTGCAGGCGTTTTTCAATTAGGCTTTAAATCGTATTTTGTATGTTGTTGTATTTTCATGCAGCCTGGGTTTGGTCGGACCAGCGTCGCCTTCCTGGTCATTCGCCAAAGCAAAACTTTAGCAGCTATGCGTGGACAAGCTATAATGATTGCGGAATTAAATTTTATAAAAAAATCAACTTTTAAGTATTTACCAACATGAAAATTATTCATTCTTTTTTCCTGGTTTTATCAATACTCTTTTCGACAGTGGCGCCTGCCCAGGTATATCAAAAAAGCAGGCTGATTGTCCTGTCTGATATTGAAGCTGAAGTGGATGATACGGAATCCTTTATCCGTTTACTTCTTTATTCTAACGAAATTGATATAAAAGGATTAATTGCTACTACCTCTGTTTGGAAAAAAACAAGTGTAGCACCAAAATCCATAAAAAAATTAATTGAAGCTTACAGGAAAATTCAGCCAAATCTTTTGAAGCATAACGCCCATTTTCCCAGTGCAGGAGTACTAATGAAGCTGGTGAAAGAAGGCTTGCCGAAATATGGTATGGAAGGCGTTGGAAAAGGAAAGAATTCCGAAGGTTCAGACTGGCTTATCAAAGTATTGGAGGAAAATGATAAACGCCCGTTATGGGTCTCTGTTTGGGGAGGAGCTAATACTCTTGCACAGGCGCTGTATAAAATTAAAGAAACCAAATCGCCGGCCGAAGCAAAAAGATTGATTGCTAAACTAAGAGTGTACACCATTTCTGACCAGGACGATAGCGGTATATGGATAAGAAATAATTTTCCCGATCTATTCTACATTGTAAGTCCGGGAGATGATTATGGCAGCGCAACATGGGTAGCCATTACAAGTGTTATTAAAGGAATAAACAACGACGGTATTAGCAATAGTTGGTTGGCGAAAAATATTCAACAAGGGCATGGTCCGCTCGGTGCTGCTTATCCTGATATAGCTTATGGGATGGAAGGAGATACGCCATCATGGTTATCATTAATACCAAACGGTCTGAATGAACCTGAGCATCCTGAGTGGGGTGGTTGGGGCGGTCGTTACAGGTTGTACAAGCCAGAATTTTCCAAGCTGAAAAAGGGAAGCTCTGGTGTTCCGTTTGAACCCGAGACAAGAGCAATCTGGACGGATGATATTGATAGTTATTCGCCATTTATCTTTAAAGAATATGGACGGACGGTTGGAAAAGACACAGCAACATATACCGATAACAAGGTGACTTTGTGGCGCTGGAGAGATGATTTTCAAAACGATTTCGCTGCAAGAATGGATTGGTGTACAAAATCATATAAAGAAGCCAATCATCCGCCGGTTGTAATCTTAGACCATCCGGATCAAATGACTGTAAAGTCCAGACAAGGATTTGGCTTAGATGCAAGTGCAAGTACCGACCCTGACGGAGATAACCTAAGTTACTTGTGGTTTGACTATCCCGAAGCGGGTTCATTTAAGAAGCCGGTGATTACTTCGGCTGAGAATGCACATGGAGTTCATGTAGTAGCTCCCGAAGTACAAAAAAAGGAAACCATTCATTTTATTTTAAAAGTTACAGATAAAGGAACGCCTGCACTATCGGCGTATAAGCGGATAATTGTAACGGTGTTGCCAAAGTAAGCCATAACATACAAATAGGCGCAGATCTTCTGACCTGCTGCCCACAGTGACTGCTACACTGAATTAAATGAACCTTATCGTTTCAAAAAACGGAAGCGTAAGTTTACGGGGTTAATTGAAACGTCATCTTAACAACAAACAAAATGATTAAAGAAGATATAATTTCTGCGTATGAACTAATGGCTGACAAGTATAATGAACTTATTGACCACAAACCCCACAATGCATATTACGACAGACCGAATACACTTCAATTGCTGCCTGACGTGAAAGGCAAAATAATCCTTGACGCTGCTTGCGGACCAGGAAAATATGCTGAAATTTTAATTGGGAAAGGAGCGACAGTTAAAGGTTTTGATATTAGTCCTAAAATGGTAGCGTTGGCAATTAGCAGAAACAATAACCGCGGAGATTTTTTTGTTCACGACTTGTCTGATCATTTTGCTATGTTAGAGAATGATTCTTTTGACATAGTGCTTTGTGCATTAGCATTGCATTATATCGAAGATTGGACTTTTACGATTAAGGAATTTCATAGAGTTTTAAAAAAAAACGGAGTACTTGTTATATCACTTGAGCATCCATTCTATGACTATAATTACTTCAAGTCCAAAAAATACTTTGAAGTAGAAAATGTAGTATGTACCTGGAAGGGTTTTGGACAACCCGTTGAAGTCAATAGTTTTAGAAGACCATTAAGTGAATGTATAACGCCACTAACAGACAATGGTTTTTACATTGACAAATTGGTAGAGCCAAAGCCAACAATAGAATTTGAACAAGTAGATCCAAAACATTTCAAAGAACTCAATGAATTTCCTGCGTTTATGTGTATTAAAGCTATTAAAAGAAATGACAGAGCTTAATAAAAATGCCGAACCGCTAAAATGGTGCAGCCCTACAAAATAAATTCCCTATGGACTCATTGTTCCAACAAAACCACGGACTATGCCCCAAACAAGAAATAAGAAATTACTACCAAGATTGCGGAAAGCAATTAAGGGCACCATTGTTGCCCGCTATCCGCAGTAGTTTGGGTTCAACGTTAGTTTTAGACCAGGGGGCGGCTCTCGAAGATGAGTAAATGGCTTGAATTAAAGAAAGGGGAACACCCGCTATGGCAGAAATATTGAATTTGTTTTTTGCGGGTATATTAAGTGTACCTTACACAATCTACTGATGTCCTAACTTTAACCATCCATTATGTCAAGATTAGGTATAGCTAAGAAACAAAGATCGGATGAGTTGATGCTTGCTCACAAAGAACTTTTCATTCAAACCGAAGAAAAAGAAAGACGTACGGCTGAGTTAATTATTGTTAACAAAGAGCTGTTATATCACAAGGAAGAAAAAGAAAAATATGCTGCGGACTTAATTATTGCCAATCAGGAACTGTTGTATCAAATCGTCGAGAAAGCAAAACGGGCAGAAGAGTTAATCATTTCCACTAATGTTGATATTACCGAACGCAAAAAAGAAGAAGAATACTTTGGCCACATGGCTGCCATTGTAGAATCCTCTGATGATGCCATTATTAGCAAGTCGCTGGATGGAATTATAAAAAGTTGGAATAAGGGTAGTGAAAAAATGTTTGGTTACACTGCACAAGAAGCTATAGGTAGCCACATTTCTTTGATAATTCCAAAGGGAAATATTAACAGCGAAAAAAAGATTCTTGAGAGAATCGGAAATAATGAAATTATAGCTCATTTAGAAACGGTTCGAAATAAAAAAAGTGGCAAACAATTTTTTGTTTCTCTTACTGTATCTCCCCTGAAAGACCGGGCAGGAAACATTATTGGAGTGTCCAATATTACCCGTGATATTACATCGAGCAAGAAATCCGAAGCAAAGCTTATTCACGCTAATAAAGAACTTGCCTTTCAAAATGAAGAGAAAGAAAAACGGGCATCGGAATTAATCATAGCCAACAAAGAGCTTGTTTTTCAAAATGTTGAGAAAGAAAAACGTGCAGCAGAGTTGACCATCGCCAAAAGAGAACTTATTTTCCAAAACGAAGAAAAGGAGAAACGTGCTGCAGAGTTGATCATTGCCAACATCGAACTTATTTTTCAAAACGAAGAGAAGGAGAAACGTGCAGCAGAGTTGATCATCGCCAACAGAGAACTTATTTTTCAAAATAAAGAGAAAGAGCAACGTACTGCAGAGTTAATAATTGCTAACAAAGAACTTGAGCAGTTTTCTTACATAGCATCACATGACCTCCAGGAACCGCTCCGTACAGTTTCCAATTATATGCAGGTATTTGAGGAAGATTATTTAGGGCAACTGGATGGGAATGCTCGCAAATATCTCAATTCGGTAAATAATGCCACTCAAAGAATGAGCTTGTTGATCAAATCACTTCTGGACTTTTCACGTCTGGGCCGTAATACAAAATTTACTAAAGTTGACTGTAAAAAATTAATTTATGAGGTGATGGATGACCTTGACACGATGATAAGAACTTCAAACGCTGCTATTGAAGTAACCGAAATGCCTCAGCTTAATGTATACGAAATTGAAATGCGCCAGTTATTCCAGAATCTTATTATTAATGCAATTAAATTCCGGGAAAAAGATAGGCAACTTAAAATCAGGATAAGCTCAGAGAAAATAAATGGAAAATGGAAGTTCTCACTAAGCGATAACGGGATAGGCATTGCTCCTGTACATTTTGAACGGATATTTAATATCTTTCAAAGGTTAGAAACAGATGAGAATTATGAAGGGAATGGAATCGGACTTGCCAATTGCAAAAAAATAGTTCGGATGCACCAGGGAGAAATATGGGTTGAATCAAACCCAGTGCATGGGGTTACATTTTATTTTACAATATCCAATTTAAAAAATGAACAAAAAATTAAACTGCATAATGTTGGTGGATGACAATGCCGACGACAATTTCTTTCATGAAAGAGAAATTAAAAAAGGCCACCTGGCGCCTATTGTAGTAACGAAGAATTCAGGGAGAAAGGCGTTAGAATATTTAAAATTGAAGACAGAACCGCATACTGATCTGATCTTTTTGGATATTAACATGCCGGGTATGAATGGTTGGGAATTTCTAAAGGAGTATAGTCAATTGGATGAAGCACTACAAAGCCGGGCGATAATTATTATGCTCACAACTTCCGACAATGCTGATGATGTAGCAAAAGCAAACACATATAGTTTTGTTTCTGACTTTTTAACAAAGCCCCTTACTAAAGAAATAATGGCAGGTATCGTTAAAAAATATTTCAATTAACAGTATTCAAAAAATGAATTGCCCCCTGCATAATTCTTGCACAAACGAAATTTAATTCACAAGAACATATTCTGATAATGTATTTTTTCCGCTAAGCACAAACCTAAATGTTCGTGTCAACATAGCCTTCAACTTAAGCTTTTCCTTCAGGAATATATAGCCATGCCACGCAGCACAGATTCAATTTTTGCATCTTGCGTAGATATATAATCCAGCGCATGAATGAAGCGCAGGAATGTTCCCTTACCTGTTGATAAATTTCACCATCGTATCCTATAATTTTAGAGATTCTCAAAATCTGGTTATTATTGTTACTTCAATTGATTCAGTTAAACTCCCTGTAGAGTTTTTGCAGTGGTTTTTTGTATGGCAGCAGGACTCGGCGTTAAGTATTGCACGGCCCGTTCCCATACACATACAATTTATGATAGTATGGTGAAGCGTTTTTGCTCCTTGCTTATGGCGGCTCCTATTTGGTAGAAGGGATTATTTAACCAACTACATAATGTATAACAATAAATGATCGGCTTTCAGATGCGAAAATTTTTGTACTATAGCGGATTATAATATCAATAACGAGTTGTGCCTCACCTTGTGAGAGACACCTAAAACTTAGAGCTATGACAACAATAGATAATTCAAAAAATTATTGCACACTAATCAATGTATTTACTGTTTCGCCAGAAAAACATTTGGAGTTATTTGAACTTCTAAAGGAAGCAACAGAAAAAGTCATGTGCAAATTGCCAGGATACGTTTCCGCAAATCTTCACATTAGTGACGATAAAAAAACAGTTACGAATTATGCTCAATGGACAACTATACAAGACTTTCAAAATATGCTAAAGAATGAAGAAGCCCAAAAGCATATGAAATTAGCCGCATCAATTGCAACCGGGTTTAAACCAGTAACCTATAATCACATTTGGACACACGCTAACAATGACTAAGTATTTTATTATTTGTGCAAGCAAAGACCATGTGCTTAAAGGTGTACAAGGTGCTTTTGCACAGGCAGGACACGGCAGAAAAGACTTTATGAGCAAGCCTGCAAAGGGCGACTGGATTGTATTCTATTCATCAAAAGATAAGTTTGAAGACGGCAAACCATTGCAAAAATTTACTGCAATTGCACAAGTTGTTGATGAAGAACCTTACCAACCAGGCAGCAGCACAAAGTTCAAGCCCTACCGGCGAGACGTCGAATTTAAAAATAGTGAGGAAGTTGAAATCCGTCCTTTACTTGAGCAACTCAATTTTATAAAAAATAAAAAAAGGTGGGGATTTT
>JBDSAP010000297.1:0-11098 GCA_039922055.1 Ferruginibacter sp. | reverse complement strand
ATTGGAAGCCACGAACAAAAAATTATGAACTACTTTAAAACAGGTAAAACAAACGCAAAAGCGGAAGCTATGAACAGTAAAATACAACGCTTTATTACTGCTAACTATGGTGTACGAGATAAAGACTTCTTTCTGTACAGACTAGCCAGGTATTACTCCTAGCACCTCAAAATATTAATTAGCCCATATTCCTTTCCCTTTTCAAATTCTCGCCAAGTTTTATCACTGAGCCCAAACACCTCGAAGTCTGCCAAAATTTCTTCAAGATTTATAGTAATTCCTATTCTGTAAAGTCGCGTTCTTGCAGAGCTACTACCTGTAGCATAAACCCAAAAATTCGGATATTTATTTGTAAATACATACAAAGTTGAAACAACAGTTGCTAATACTTTTTGACTGTCTTTGTTATTGGTAATAATCGTGTCATTAATCAAATTATTTTCTTCGTCATAATCGCCAAAAGCAAGATTGTAAATATCATCTTGAAGCATTTGTGAATAAACAATTATTTTTTTGATTTTACCTTTGGGGCCTTCGCTTGTGAATTTGAACAGCTTTGCTTCGCCTTCAGTAAAATACTCATACTTCGGTAGCTTCATTATTCTTTTTAACAAATATAAATCAGTTGGTGTCGAAGTAATGGTCTCAAGAAACCGCATACAATAAAAATATAACCGGCTTTTTATGAAAGTCGGTTATATTTTTTTTCCACTCACCGATGGTTTTCGTTTTTACAAATTCACTGCCGCTTGTTAGTTCTGCTGCAATACAAAGTCGTGTAGTTGGCTTGCATGTTTTAAACAAAGTTTCGATCAGTTGATTATTGCGGTAAGGCGTTTCAATAAATATCTGTGTACTATGTTTTTTTTGTGAGTTGTTTTCCATTTCTTTTATCACTTTTATCCGTTCAGTTACTTCAATGGGAAGGTAGCCTATAAATTCAAATTGCTGGCCGTTCATTCCACTTGCCATTAAGGCTAATAAAATAGAGCTCGGACCCACAAGCGGCTTCACAACAGCATTTAATTCATGTGCCACATCAACCAATATTTGTCCGGGGTCGGCTATACAAGGGCATCCGGCTTCGCTAATGATGGCTATGTTTTTACCTTCTTTTATTTTTTGCCGGAAACTATTTTTTTGTTCTTCTTCCGCTTTATGTATGGTGAACCATTCATAGTTGTCGATAACAATTTCTTTGCAGATGCTTTTCAGGAAGCGGCGTGCAGTTCGTTCATTTTCTGCAAAAATTACCTGGCAATCTTTTATTGCATCAATGATGTAAACAGGAATTGTGTTGATAGCAAGCTCATCTAAAACTGAAGGTACCAGGTAAATTTTACTCATCATAGTCATTGACGTGTTTTGTACATACTGATGGTTGCTGCAACCACAGCATAGCTTGGAGCCAGTACCCATCCCACAAATATAACGGCGTGCATGAGGTAAAATACAATGCCATTTCCTATTGCTAATCCTTTGTGTTTACCTATAAATAATATGCTTTGCTGGGCGGTCAATTTATTCCGTTCGCAACTGTAATCCAGCATAGAAAAACCAAGATAATAACACTCAATTATTAAAGCGAATAAAGGCGTGAACCAGCCGAGAAAAGGGATGAAGGATAAGATGAGTATCGACACAGTGTACATCGTTTGCCACATAGCATTTCGCAATGCCAGCTTAATGCCCCGCCACATATCTTTCAATAATTGACCAAAGTTGAATGGGTAATCTTTGTTCTCCATTATGGCTTCCGTTTTCTCACTCAGGTAAGCAAATAATGGTGAACCAATGATCAGAAATAGAAACTTAAATAGCGAAAAATAAAAGAGTATCAATACAAGCTGAAGGATCACCTGTCCAAAAATAAACAGGAACTTCATCCAGCTACCTTCTATTGTGTCAACCCATTTTTTCAAACCCGTAACAGACATCAGGTAGTCGATCGCATTGCCACTGCTTATCAAGAAAAGATAAATGCCTGCACAAAATAATAACGCATAAATAATGCCTGGGATAAATATCCATTTCCACAAGCGATGTTTTACAATGAACTGGTGCGCCTGGTAATAGGATTGAATGGCTATTATGATCTCTTTTAACATAGTTATTGATTCGTGCGCTTAATTCAAGAATAATTGGCTAAAACTCATAGTTACACATGGTAATGCAATCACCGCTATAGCTATTTTTGCACTTAAAAATACAGATAAGTTGAACAAATTACCGATTGATTTTTATAACCGGAAAAACGTGGTAGAGATTGCAAGAGAGTTGATAGGAAAAATTGCAATTACGAATTTTGACGGTGTGCTTACAAGTGGCACGATAGTAGAAACTGAAGCGTACGCAGGCATTGCAGATAAAGCTTCTCATGCTTATGCCGGGCGGCGCACTCCTCGTAACGAGCACATGTATGCGAAGGGCGGTACTACATACATTTATATATGCTATGGCATTCACCAGATGTTTAATATTGTTACTAATGAAAGTGAAATTCCAGATGCTGTTTTGATAAGAGCATTGGAACCGATAGAAGGTATTGAAATTATGCTTGAAAGAACGGGAAAGAAAAAGCCTGATCATACATTAACAAGAGGTCCGGGCAATGTGGGCAGGGCGCTCGGAATGAATAAATCACATTCAGGTTTAAGCCTGACAGGAAATGAAATTTTTATAGCATCCGATGATATAGTGATCGCAGATGAAAAAATTGGCGCGAGTAAACGCATTGGTGTTGCATACGCAGAAATGGATGCAATGCTGCCCTATCGTTTTTATCTAAAAGGAAACAAATATGTGAGTGGAAAACCTAATCAGTAACGATACTGGCGACATCGTTTTTCCGAAAACAAATAAGCGTATGAATTTCACTTCAAATCTGAAGCAATTCAACATGGATAAAATTTATCTCGTTAAAATTTGGGACAAGGAATACCTTTTGACTGTGCAGTTTTTTTGATGTAAATGAGGGAAAACTCTGAGCCGCCCCTGCTGAGCGTAGCAGCTTTAAGGTTTGAAGTATTGATATCATAGCTTGCACCAATTCTAAGGCCACCGACTTCAATACCAATATAGGGTATGATCGCATCGTTGAACCTTATCCATGAGCCTAAATAAACACTGCTCGGATTATCTTTATCATTGTTAAGGTTGGCGGATATGGCTGCACCAATAAGTGTTTCACTGGCTTTATTTTGCACCTGGTGAATGGCAGAAGCATTTAGGGTTAATATGTCCGTAACGGGAAACGATCCTCCGCCATGCACCGTCAGGCGGGGCGAAAGGTTCCAAACCTTATCGATAAAGCTGAGATTCGGCCGGTTAATATGATACACAGAAGCGCCGAGGTAATAATTATTAGTTCCGTTGCTGGAGCCGGAATACAGTATTCCCGCATTCACATCGATATAATTCTGGTTGCTTCCATTGCTAAGTGTCTCTGAAGTAGTGCCGGTGAAACCATTCTGCGTAAGCTGGTCTTCAAATGTAAGTTTGGAAAAATCAAGTATTGCGCTGCTATAAGTGGCCTGAAAACCAGCTCCTATTGTATTATATCCATTTTCATCGAAGGCTTTATGATAACTCATAGAAAGCGATCCATAATTGAGTTTCAACGCCGCATCTGCGCTTTGATCGCTCAGCCCAGAAATGCCAATACCAAAAACATCGCCTTCGGGAATTTTATTTTTCAAAATACTAAAGTCAACTGAAGCGCTCGTAGTAACATAAGCCTTTGGAATGGAAGGCCATTGGTCACGGTGATTGGCAGCAAGACGTACCTGCCCATCAAATTTTCCTGTAAAGGCCGGATTTAAAGTTAATGGTGAAGAAAAGAATTGCGAAAAATGTGGATCCTGCGCATGCAGGAAAAAGCACAGCAACAACGCCCCAGATAAAATGATCAGTTTTCTCATTGTAAAGTAATTCGGTATATTAAAGATAGGGTTTTGCCGCAAAAAGCTGCAAGCGAAATAATTATTTGGATGGTTGGATTCGTGGCTTTAGATAATGGTGGATAGCAATATATTATTGATGGCTTGAAAATTTTCTTATGATTGCATCTTCTGACCAAAGGCGAGATCTCCGGCATCTCCAAGTCCGGGGACAATATAGCCTTTTGCTGTTAATTCGTCATCAATGTCGCCACACCAAATAGTGGCTTTGGGCTGCTCTCTTAATACATACTCCAGCCCTACCGTACATGCGATGGCACAAACAATATGCAATTCTTTAATAACTCCTTCATCTTTCAAGGATTGAATAGCCTTTACAAGCGAGGCGCCTGTGGCAATCATTGGGTCGCTGATGATCACTACTTTATTGTCTATTTCAGGTGAGCTCATGTACTCGACACTGATATCGAAGCTGCCATCAGGATTGTGTTTGCGGTAGGCGCTGATAAAAGCATTTTCACCTTTATCAAAATAATTCAGCAAGCCCGTATGCATTCCTAAACCGGCTCTTAGTATGGTAGCAAGCACCGGCTGAGCTACCAATACTTTACAATTGGCGATACCTAAGGGCGTGGTGATTTCCTTTTCCTCCCATTCCAGTTTTTTACTGATTTCATAAGCCGCAACTTCTGCAATGCGTTCGAGGTTTCGGCGAAAACGCATACGGTCGCATTGCATCTCAACATCTCTTAGTTCGCCTACCCAGTTACTGACTAATGAATGTTCGTTGCTGAGGTTAATAATCATGACAGTTAATAAATTTTATGCATGTATAATTACAAATCTAAATTTTGAAATTTGAAATTTGAAATTTAATTGTTGCGGGAGATCTTTAATGGAGCAAACTTTATAAATTAAGAGCTGATTTGATGGTAGAAAAATTGGAGCAGAATTTTTACTTCCACCTTTTAACAAATCATTTTGCTTATTTTTATTTTCATTGTGATAAAAACCAGCATGAAAAGGATAACAGGAATAATAATAGTGACTACACTTTTAATGAGCGCCTGCAATAGCAAACGTTCCAATATAGCCAAGGAAAAGGAGAGCTACGAAAACGCAAAAGAAACGCTGGAAGAAAAGGAGAAGAAAAATCCGTTGTCGTTTTTATTAGTAAATAGTCGTGATAAACACAACCTGATTGGCCAAACGGTTATCCAGGGCAATGTTACCAATATCGCAAAAGTATGCTCCTACAAAGATGTGCAGCTCGAATTATCTTTTTATAGTAAAACGGGCACGTTGTTAGAAAAAGGAAACGAAACAGTGTACGATGAGATAGCTCCCGGTAAATCTGCCAGTTTCAAAATAAAGAATTTTGCTCCCAAAGGCAGCGATAGTGTTGCAATAAAAGTGTTGGGTGCAAAGACTAAATAATTGTCTACAAAAACCTGAATTCATCTCCATCAAAAAGGCCAAGATCACTCAGCTTTATATGCGGAATTACAAGCAGTGCCATAAACGATAAGGTCATAAATGGCGCAGCTAATGTTGAGCCTAATTCTTCCTTTACCATTTTGTCGATCGCAGTATAAGCGGCCGCTACTTTATAACCATCTTCATTGCTCATCAGTCCCGCTATTGGCAGTCCCAGTACTATTTGCCGATTTGGGGAAACACTACTAATGCCGCCTTTTTCTTTTATCACCATGTTCACTGCTTTGCAGATACTTTCGTCATCTACACCAACGGCTATTATGTTGTGGCTATCATGCGCAACAGTAGAGGCAATAGCTCCTTGCTTCAATCCAAAGTTCTTTACAAATGCTTTTGCAATCGGGGCGACTTTATAGCGGTTTACAACTACCATTTTTAAAATATCGTTGCTAACATCACTTACAATTTCTCCCTCTGAAACAATTGGTGTTGCAACCAGCTTATTGGTGATAAGTTGTCCTTCAAGCGCCTCAATTACCAGGATTTCTTTTTCACCTTTATATTGTATTGCAAACGCATCCGGAGTCTTTTCATCGCAGTTAAATTGATTGATCCTACCGGCAACGCCAGTTGCAATAAATGACTTGCCATTTTCAGCCACAAGCTTTCCATTCACGTAAGTTTGCAGTACATTAAAATTCACCAGGTCTTCCACTAAAATAAAGTCAGCAGAATCTCCTTGCCGTAATAAACCGACATTCATTTTGTAGTGCGCTACGGGGTTAATGCAGGCGGCCTTTAAAACCTTAAACACATCAATTCCTTTCGCAACAGCCCTTTTGCACAATACATTAATATGTCCTTCAGCAAGGCTGTCAGGATGTTTATCATCGCTGCAAAACATCATCTCATTCGAATGATCATTTAGCAGATCGATGAGCGCTTCAAAATTTTTTGCTGCACTGCCTTCTCTCACCAAAATCTTCATGCCATATTGCAATTTGTCCAAAGCCTCTGCCTCAGTAAAACATTCATGATCGGTGCTGATACCAGCTTCTATATACCTTTTTGCATCGGCTCCTCTTAGCCCCGGCGCATGGCCATCAACGGGTTTGTTATGTTTTTTTGCTGCTGCAATTTTCAGCATTACTTCCTCATCACCCGATAACACGCCGGGGAAATTCATCATCTCGCTCAAATAATGGATCTCATCTTTTTGCAATAATTCAGCAACGTCGGCAGAATTTAAACTAGCGCCTGCCGTTTCAAAAATTGTTGCGGGCACACAACTTGGCGCTCCAAAATGAAATTTAAAAGGAACCGTTTTTCCGTTTTCAATCATAAACTCAACGCCCGCCATGCCACATACGTTTGCAATTTCATGTGGGTCACTAATGGTACCAACAGTGCCATGCACTACAGCAAGTTTTGCAAACTCGCCCGGCACCAGCATCGAGCTCTCGATATGAACATGGCTGTCAATAAAACCTGGGAGAATATAAGGCGCATTGGCTGGAGCAATTTCATTTAACCGGGTAACCGAAGAAATATTTTCATTGTCTATGCTTACTTCTCCATAGTAAATGTCCCGGTTAAAAATATCTGTTATGTTACCCCTTAATATGTTGCTCATGCCAATCATTTTGTGGTAACAAATGTAAGTTCTTTAAAAATTTGAGGAATCAATTCAGGAGGCAGCCCGCCAAATAATTCCGCATTGCGAATTCAAATAGCTTTTTTTTTGTTATAATCATCCATAACTTTGCAACCAGTTTTAAAAAAATAATAAAATTATTTCAATTATGAGTACAGTAAAAGTTGCCATCAACGGTTTCGGACGCATCGGCCGTTTGGTTTTTCGCCAGATCTATAATATGCAGGGTATCGATGTTGTAGCGATTAATGATTTAACCAGCCCGCAAGTATTAGCCCACTTATTAAAATACGATAGCGCCCAGGGCCGTTTCAACCAGGATGTTACTTCCACCGAAAATGCAATAATTGTGGATGGCCACGAAATAAAAATATACGCACAAAAAGATCCTTCACAAATCCCATGGGGCACCCACGAAGTAGATGTGGTAATTGAAAGCACAGGCTTTTTTACTGATAAGGCTAAAGCCGAAGCTCATATTACTGCCGGCGCAAAAAGGGTAGTGATCTCCGCACCTGCGACAGGTGATTTAAAAACGGTTGTATTCAATGTGAACCACGATATTTTGGATGGCAGCGAAACAATTATCAGTTGTGCAAGCTGTACAACTAATTGCCTGGCGCCAATGGCTAAAGTGCTGAACGATCAGTTCGGAATTGCAACAGGTATCATGACTACCATTCATGCCTACACGAATGATCAGAATACACTGGATGCGCCACACGCAAAAGGTGATCTTCGCAGGGCAAGAGCTGCCGCAGCTAATATTGTTCCAAACAGCACAGGTGCTGCAAAGGCAATTGGTGTGGTTTTACCCGAATTAAAAGGCAAGCTCGACGGAAGTGCACAGCGTGTGCCTGTTATCACAGGATCTTTAACCGAGCTTACTTCTATTTTAAATAAAGCGGTAACTGTTGAAGAGGTGAATGCAGCCATGAAAGCGGCATCCAATGAAAGCTTCGGTTATACCACAGACGAAATAGTTAGCAGTGATGTGATAGGTTCTACCTTCGGTTCCTTGTTTGATGCCACACAAACTAAGGTGCTTACAGCAGGTGATAAACAACTGGTAAAAACAGTAAGCTGGTACGATAATGAAATGAGTTATGTATCGCAGTTGGTACGTACAGTACATTTTTTTGCTGGCCTAATTAGCAAATAATTTTATTTACCCGGCTTCCGTACTTCGATTTAGCTTCATTGGCGTCGCACTCTTGTACACCGTATCAGTGTGCAGCAAAGAATTCAAAGCTTCCCTACAAATTTTGGGAGGCTTTTTTTATTGCAATGATTACCTTTATACAGAAAATTCTTATGTATGGATGCAGAATTATTAAAGCGTATAACCAATATACCGGGACTAATGTCTGGCAAGCCCACAATAAGAGGTATGCGTTTTCCTGTAAAGGATATATTGGAGCTATTGGCATCAGGAATGTCAAATGCGCAGATACTTGAAGAACATCCTGCATTGGAAGAAGATGATATCAAAGCTGCTCTTTTATATGCTGCCCTCAAGATTGAACATACAAGAGTAGTACATGCAGCTTAGCGAAATTGAACTATGGCTTGATATGCAATTATCTCCCGCATTAGCAAAGTGGATAGAAAGCGAATTTTCTATCAAAGCAATTTCGTCCTACGATCTGTTTATGAACAGTGAAAAAGATGAAGTGATATTTTTGAAGGCTAAGGAAAATGGGAAAGTAATTATACTATCTAAGGACTACGATTTTATTGATATACAGGAACGATTGAAGCCTCCGCCAAAACTGATTTGGCTAACGATGGGGAACTGTTCCAATAACCAAATGAAAATAATATTACAAAGGACCCTGCTGTTGGCTGTAAAAGAACTAATCAATACATCAACAACAATTGTCGAAATAACTTAAACTTAATCTTTAGCATGAGCAAATTTTCAGATTACAGCTTTCAATGGATTAAAAGCCCTTGTCACGGGTGATTTCAACGTTCCTTTGGACGCATCACTCACTTGTACGGCAAATGTTTGTGCAGCAAAAATTCAACGTTTCCTATAAATTTTTGGGAAGCTTTTTTATAAGCAATGATTACCTTTATACAGAAAATTTTCATGTATGGAAGCAGAATTATTAAAACGTATTACAACCAATCCTGGCATATTCAACGGCAAGCCAATTATCCGGGGAATGCGTTTTAAAGTGGCAGATGTACTTGGTTATCTTGCAGCCGGAATGCCAGCGCAAGAGATACTGAATGATTTTCCTTTTTTGGAAGCTGATGATATTAAGGCTGCTCTTCTTTATGCATCCGAAAAAATTGATCATTCTCTGATAATTCTTAATCTTAATGCAGCCTGAGGAATTAGTTTTTTGGATAGATATGAATCTGCCTGCATCATTAGCTGCATGGATCAATGACGAATTCGGCATAACCGCAAAAACCTTTGCGGAACTTGGCTTACAAACCGCTCCCGATTTAGATGTATTTAAAAAAGCAGTGCTTGATCCTTCGGTTGTGGTCATCACAACAAAGGACTATGATTTTGTTGAAATCTCAAACGAATCAAAAGGGAAACCAAGAATTTTATATCTCAATATCGGGAATGTAAATAACAAAGTATTAAGACAAATTTTTGATACTCATTTCAAGACAGCGATACAATTATTAACTCAATCAAACCAGCCACTGGTAGAAATAACCAAATAATATGAGCAAATTTTCAGATTACAACTTCAATGGACTAAAAGCCCTCGTGAGGGTTGATTTCAATGTTCCTTTAGACGCATCTTTTAATATCACGGATGATACCCGAATGACAGCGACCATCCCAACCATAAAAAAAATATTGGCTGATGGTGGAAGTGCAATTTTAATGAGCCACCTCGGAAGACCTAAAGATGGGCCAACAGATAAATATTCACTGAAGCACTTGTTAAAACATCTGCAGGAGCTATTGAATGAAGATGGCGGCGATACTATCAAAATTCTTTTTGCAGATGATTGTATTGGAGACCAGGCCCAAAACTTAGCAGAAGCACTAAAGCCTGGCGAAGTATTGTTGCTCGAGAACCTCCGTTTTTATAAGGAAGAAGAAAAAGGTGATGAAGCCTTCGCGGAGAAATTAAGTAAGCTGGGAGATGTGTATGTGAATGATGCATTTGGTACTGCTCACAGGGCCCACGCTTCTACGGCCGTTATTGCAAAATACTTTGAAGCCGATAAAAAGATGTTTGGCTTATTGATGGAAGCAGAGGTAATAAGCGCCGAAAAGGTGTTGCATGAAGCACAAAAGCCTTTTGTCGCAATTATCGGCGGGGCAAAGGTTTCAGACAAAATACTTATCATTGAAATGCTGCTTGAAAAAGCTACCGATATAATCATTGGCGGCGGTATGGCATATACTTTTATGAAAGCTCGTGGCGGCAAAATCGGCAATTCACTTTGCGAAGATGATCGCGTGCAAACTGCACTTGATATCCTCGAAAAAGCCAAACAAAAGAATGTCAGCATTCATTTACCGGAAGATTCAACCATTGCAGATAAGTTTGACGCAAATGCAAACACGGATGTTCGTCCGAGTGATGCTATTCCGGATGGCTGGATGGGGTTGGATATTGGACCCAAGGCATGCGGCATATTTTCCGAGGTGATCCGGAGATCGAAAACAATTTTATGGAATGGTCCGATGGGAGTTTTCGAAATGCCAAAGTTCCAGGCAGGTACAAAAGCTATTGCAGATGCAGTGGCAGAAGCAACCGGCAATGGCGCATTTAGTTTAGTAGGCGGCGGTGATAGTGTTTCCGCGGTAAACCAGTTCGGCTACGCCGACAGGGTGAGTTATGTAAGCACAGGAGGTGGAGCTATGCTAGAATATTTTGAAGGAAAGGTATTGCCAGGTATTGCCGCGATAAAATCATAGTTGGTAATTTATGCATTTTGAACAACAAGGCCACTTGACTTGTATATAAATAGCGTAACAATTGTTTAAGGGTTGGGCGCATCGTCCAACCCTTATCTTTAACAATAGATAGGGATAGATCCGCGGGAGCTCCTTAATAATTATTCAAAATTGGTATTTTAAATATTATTTTTAACATCTAACAAAAACTTTAAAAATGAAACG
>JBDSAP010000296.1:0-14632 GCA_039922055.1 Ferruginibacter sp. | reverse complement strand
GCAGAAGTGTAATTACAAAAAGTTTCAATTTCATAAGTTATTAGTTAAGTGAATGACCGGATAGCGGGCTGCTAAAGTAGTCTTTATCAATTATTTCCCATAGCGCTGATGAGAGAAATATATGAGGAGAACTATATATGGGGAAGAAAGCCGGATAAGTGACAAGGCCTTGATGGGCACAAAAAATGACCAGCGATTCGTACCGGAAATGCTGGTCATGTCCATTGGTGAAATTATAAAAATCGAAAGTCGTTTTCTATTTAGACTAATAAACAATCACTATAGGAATTCTCAAAAAGATAGTTTTCTAACTCTACCTTGTTGTAGCGGTAGGCTGCTCTTTTTGATTTAAAGTAATTAACCACTCCTTTCAGGGAACCGGCAGTAACTAATTTTCTTACAAATTTTCCAGGCAATTGAATAATCTCAGCAGCTTCTTTTTCAGTTATCCAGGTTTTGTTTTTTTCTTTCATAGTATTAGCTTTTTCTGTATTCAAAATTATTTTGTACTAAATGATGTATTTGGGGTTGTCAGCCTTTAATTAAGTCAAATAAAATGCCACTTTGCAAATTGGGGCATTGAAAGTCTTCTAAATTTGGTGAACGCTTAGTTAACGGGTGCAGGCGGTACAATCATATTGATGGCGGAAGGAAGCAATTTGGCAGTTACCTTATTTACTTTGCCAAGGTATTCGCCATCTACCTGGAAATGGGCCTTCACCTTTGAAACCATGTCCAATGACTGTGTTTGATAAACTTCCGTTTTGGCAGGATCATAGGAAAAATGTGACACCATCATTTTGTAGATCTCTTTAAGGGATATTTTTTTCACAACGATCACTTCAAACAGATGATCGGCCAAGTCCCCTTTAGGATTTATGAGGGCGCCACTACCGTACCTTGTGGCATTGGCTATTACGATCATTGCGGCGTTCTTTTTAATAGTTTTGCCACCTACATGTAGATCAACCGTCATTTTTTCATGCTGCCACAACACTTTCCACGATGCTTTTATATAGCCCCACATGCCTCTGCGAGCTTCATTTTCAAACTTTTTTATTACGAAGGCGTTAAAGCCAATATCACTAAGGTGTATGCATAGCTCATCATTTATTTTTACCAGGTGAATGCTCTTGATTTCACCATCCACGACAAGTTGCAGCGCCTTCTGCACATCCAACGGAATACCAAGTTCTTTTGCCAGGCCGTTAGCCGAGCCGGCAGGAATAATGCACAGTGGTATACCCGTCTTTAATAAACAGGATGCAGCAAATTTTACGGTGCCATCTCCGCCAATCGCCACCACACGTTGTGGTTTAAATTCATCAAGTTGGGCACTCACTACTTTTGGGGAACAAGAGTCATCAAGGATGATTATTTTTATGGTGTGTTCTTTGTCTTTAAAATGATCTTCAACCAGGGGTTGCCAGGTAGTATTATTTTTACCAGAGGCCTCGTTGATTATAAATAGTAATTTCATTTTTTTGTTTTTTCCCGTTTAACGGGTAAGTTGTACTAAATTTTCATTGTGAAAAAATATGGCTAAACCTGCTTCATTTTCTCCTGCTGCTGTAAAAGTTTATCATGGCTATGGCCACATGCATGACCTGGTCGTTTACGGCCATGTACTGAAACAAACTGCCGCGGAAAGAAAGTATACAAACAATATTCTGTCCAACATTATCCACCTGCTACGGTTATTCTTTATTAAACCTTTGGCTGGTATGAAGGTACGGCTGCATTGGCGCAACCAGGTATGCAATAGCGTTACGGAGCATGACGGTTTCTTTAAGTTTGAATGGGCCTCTGAGAATGATGTGCCCGCTGGCTGGCACCCTGTTACAGTGGATGCACTTGATGATGATGGCAATATTATTTCTACCGGGGAGGGACAGGTGTTTGTGCCGCATATCACTCAATACGCTTTTGTTTCAGACATCGATGATACAGTGATGGTATCGCATTCTGCCACTATTTTCAGAAGGCTCAGGTCCTTATTTACAAAGAACCCAAAGAGCCGAAAAGCATTTGCAGATGTTGTGCAGCACTATGATTTATTAGCATTGTCGCATACAACGGCAGATGTGCCAAACCCTTTTTTTTATGTGTCGAGCAGCGAGTGGAATTTATATAATGACCTGGTAGATTTTTTCAGAATTAAAGCCCTGCCGAAAGGGACTTTTTTACTCAGCCAGATGAAGCGATGGTACCAGCTACTAAAAACGGGCAAAACCAAGCATGAAGCGAAACTGATTAAAGTATACAGGATAATGAAGGTTTTCCCGAAACAGAAATTCATATTATTTGGCGATAACTCGCAGGCGGACCCTTTTATTTATGAGATGATCGCCAGGCGGTATCCGCAAAAGATATTTGCCGTGTATATAAGGAACGTGGTACAGAAAAACGTGGCGGTTACAGAGCGCCTGTTAGCCTCGATGCAACAAGGCGGAATCCACACCTGCCTCTTCAAGAGCAATGAAGAAGCGATCTCTCACTCTCAAAAGATTGGCCTCATTGAGGCCGTTTAAAAGTTGCCTTAAGGCAGTGCGAAAAAGATTCTACAAATTTTAATGTGAGCGAGGCATTGTAGAAACACTTGCTCATGAATATATCGCCGTGGAGTCCTCCACGGATATTACCCATCCGTAAATTCTCCACATTCACTCTTCCCAGAAACTGTCGATGGCACAACTTTTATATTATATATCTATTAACCAAAAAAAATAATATGAAAAAATTACTTTTCAAAGGAATTTTTCTTGCAGGGCTTACGTATTTTATCAGTTCCTGTAATAGTGATTCGAGTAGCAGCACCGGCAGTAGCGATACATCAGCAATGGGTTCTGATACGTCCGGCAGCACTATGACTGCAACAGCAAAGCCATCTGAGGATGACACAAAGTTTGTAATGGAAGCCGCGGATGGCGGCATGGCAGAAGTTGAGCTTGGCAAGTTAGCGCTTAACAAGGCTACATCAGCGATGGTAAAGCAGCATGCACAGATGATGGTGGATGATCATGGCAAAGCAAATGGAGAACTCAAAACTTTGGCAGCATCGAAGAATATTACCTTACCTGATTCCGTTTGTGCAGATTGTAAAAAGGCCTATGACAATCTTGCCAAAAAGAAGGGCAGTGATTTTGACAAGGCTTATACTGATATGATGGTAGATGATCACAAAAAGGACATCGGGAAATTTAAAGATGAGGCAAGTAAAGGAACAGATAACGATTTGAAAACATGGGCAGCGGGTAAGCTTCCGACATTAGAGCAACATCTACAGGGATGGCAAATGACAAAGGATGGGGGCAAAATGAAAATGACTAAGGATACAACAAAGAAATAAGGCTTTTAGCAGCAGCCGGATATACGTTTTTTACCTCAGTTTGGAAGATGTACTATAAGTTTACCTCGGCCAGGATAATCCCCATATTTTATGGGGGTTATCTTTTTTATAACGCTGTTTTACATAGAGTTGGCCCTGTGCGTTGCATAAGTTTTTACTAATTTCTTCGCTACTTCCATCAGCACCTTCATTTCAAAGGGCTTTACAATAAGTTCTACCCCGTGCTCCCTGCAATAAATTATATCCGTCGGATAGGAGGAAGTGGAAAATATTACCAGGGGGATTTGTTTTAGCTGATCTTCTTTTTTGATGAGGGCCATCGCTTCACGGCCATTTAATATGGGCATATTAATATCTAAAACTATCAGCCCGGGCAACCTGCCATTCAATTTTGCTTCCTTCAAAAAGGTAAGGGCAGCCCGGCCGTCTTTCGCTTCAGCAAATTCGATATTCTTATCTAATGAATGAATAGCCTCTTTCAAAAGCATAATATCATCCGGATCATCGTCGACCAATAAAAAGAGTGGTGGTTCCATTCAAGCATAACATTAAGAGGTAAAACTAATATATAACGATTGCAATTTAAAATAGATTAACAATTGAAGGAACCACTTGTAAAAATAAATCTACAAAGTTATTCGTTGCCGGGACAGTAGAAAGGGCTTTGGGTGGCATGGTTTTGTTATTTCCTATTTTCACCAAAATAATATTTTATGAATACAAATGATAGTCTTATTTCCGTATTGAATGATTTGATAGAGATCAATAATGACCGTATTGCCGGTTATGAAAAAGCGATCCGCGAATCACAGAATGACGATGTAGATCTTAAAGGTCTTTTCAGAAACATGGCCAATGAAAGCCAACAATATGTTCTGGAGTTGAGCAACCTGGTAACCAGGCTGGGAGGGCACCCGTCTGATGATACGACCGCACCTGGAAAAGTATATCGCACCTGGATGGATCTGAAAGCAGTTTTTACAGGGAGCGACAGGAAGGCGCTACTAAACTCTTGTGAGTATGGCGAAGATGCGGCACAAAAGGCTTACCAGGCAGCCCTTACTTCGGATACGCCGATAGATACGGAAGGCAGGCAGTTAATAGCAGAGCAGCAGGCATCGTTGAAAAAATCACATGATGTGATCAAAAAATACCGTGATCTCCAGGCTGCAATAGCTTAAACCTTACTGCCTATTGATATGATAAAATAATATCGGTTTTAGGTTTTGGTAAGAACAGGGCCATCTTTTTAAGGGTGGCCTTTTTCATAATAATGACTATATAAAACACTTACAGTTTCCCCAGCAATGTGGTCAATACAACTTCCTCCTTTGTAAGCGAAGCATAATTATCATCTATTTCTATAGTATCTAATTCCTGCAGGTACTTGCTTAATTTATTTTCTTCGTATAAACGGATAAGCCCTGGATGCACATAATATTTTTTACAAACCGTTCTGGTATTGCCGAGGTGCGTGCTTACATAATCAAGCGCCTGGTTGATGTTGCGTTTGCAGGCAGTAACGTTGAGAGCGATATCCATATTTTTAAATGCCATCAGCAAATGCAGGCAACCAGCCCAGGTGCGAAAATCTTTGGCAGTAAATACATCACCAGTAACTTCCTTAATGTAGGCGTTCACCATGCCCGAATCAATGCTCCTTCTCTGTTTATCTTTATCATAATATTGAAACAGTTCTTTGCCGGGAATATCCTTACACTGCTGAACTACTTTGGCAAGTTTTTTATTTTTCAACGAAATGTCGTGGTGGATACTTTTTTTACCGTTGAAAGAAAAAGAAATTTTTTCGCCCTCTATTTTTACATGTTTGTCATGCATTGTGGTTAGGCCATGAGAGCCATTCATTTTTTCGTATTCCACATTGCCAATTCTAATATACGTACGTTCCATTAAGCTGATTACCGCAGCAATCACTTTCCTGTCGCAAAGTTCTTTTAGTGAAAGGTCTTTTTCAACCTGTAATCTGAGTGCAGGGATCACTTTTGCAAATTCGAGTAATTTATGAAATTTAGTTTCGTTGCGCAAAAGGTTCCATAACGAGTGATAGCGATATTGTTTTCTTTGCCGTACATCAAAGCCCGTGGCTTGTATATGACCATTCTCTTTTATACATATCCACACCTTTTCCCAGGCCGGCGGAATAGCGAGCTTTTGTATGCGTTCTACTTCACCCGGATCAATTACCGGCTTACCGGCATGTAAGTATTGAAAGCCTCCATCTTGTTTTACCCGGGCAATACCGGGATCCTTATCATTTACATACACCAGGTTTGCAGCAGCGGCAGCAGCTTCGTAATCTCTCACGAGCTTTACGTGCTTTCGGTGTGTAAGCGTTAATGGTTGCATTGTTTTAAGTTTCACCATTGCGGGCATGTTTATTTTCAACAAAAAAGCCGGGCTACAATATTTGCACCCGACTTTTTTATCTTTTAAAAAATCTATTTCCTTGCGGTTTTCGTTTTTAAATTTATCGAATCGAATGCTTCAGAGCCCACTTCAGATTCTTCCTGTTCCATTCCTTCCCGTGCCGCAGCATTATTAATTCCTCCTTCGGCCAGTGAGGTCAATAATTCGTCTGTTTCTTTTTCTTCGGCTAATGTTTCTTCAAGTAATGAGGCTAGTTCATCGTTGCCCATTGTTTTAGCAAGTGTTACAAGACCGCCATAAGTTGCAATTTCATAATGCTCTACTTTTTGAGCTGCCAACACAAGACCTACGTCCCTGATACTGGTTCCTTTTTCTGTTTCTTCAATAATGCCATTTCCTTCTTCAACCAGCCCGGCCATCGCATCACATTTTTTAGCTACAGCCTTTTCGCCCAACAATTCAAAAGCCTGCTCCAGGCGGGCTACATGTGTTTGGGTTGCCTGTAGATGATCTGCGAAAGCATTGCGTAATTCATCAGAAGTAGCAGCCTTCTGCATTTTAGGAAGAGCCTTCGTTAAGTGTTTTTCGGCCCAATAAATATCCTTTAATTCATCTACAAAAAAGTCCTTGAATTCGGAACTGTAAGAAGAGTCTTCCATAGTAGCTGAAGACTTTGATTTAGAGGATGAAGTTTTTGACTTTGCCATGATTTATTATTTTTTTAATGAATTAAGAATTAATGAGTATAATCAAATTTCCGTGCCAGTGATTTTGAAAATTGTTGTAGATATAATTACACGTTGCCGTAAATTTTTAATTTTTGTTTCTTCCTGAAAACTTTGAGACAATGTAAATGATTAAGGCGACGACAAGGACAATGATGATAGTGGCGGTCCACATACCGGCTTTAAAAATTCCACCAACTATTTCGCAACCGGAGATCATTGCCGAGCACATGACCAAAAGAATAAGGATGGATGCTGTGTATTTTTTCATTTTAAATTATTAATGGGTTAAGAAATATTTAGTAAGTGTAGTTTAAAGATCATGCCACCTCCATCATGCCCACAAGTTCCAATGGTGTCAATAGATTTTGCCTGCTCTTTTTAAATTGGCTGGGTCTCAAACCAGTTACCTTCACAAACTGGTTACTTAAATGCGCCACACTACTGTAGTTTAGTTTCCACGCAATTTCAGAAACGGTAAGGTTTTCATCCATCAGCATCTGCTTTGCCTTTTCTATTTTATGTGCAATAATATAATCGCTCAGGCAAATCCCCGTTTCCTGTGAAAATACATTTGCGAGATAATTATAATTATAATGGAGGTAGCGGCTGAGGTAGTGGGAGGTTTTAACCGGGCTAATTTCGGTGTCGTCTCTTATCATTTTTATAACACTGCCTTTTATTTTTTCAACCAATATTTCTTTTGAATCTTCCAGCAGTTCAAGCCCCCATATTTGTAGCGTACTTTTTAATGTTTGCTTTTGTTGATGATTAATTGGTTGTTTCAGGTCTGCAAATCCCAGTTCTATTTTATAGTAGGCAACCCCCATGTCATCCAATATTTTTTTCACAAGCATTTTGCACCTTACACAAACCATGTTCTTTATATAAATATTCATTTCTGTTTTATTTCTTTATTATAATGCAAACCTTTTGCCATAAACACGGCAATGATTTGTTCGTGTTTTTACGTGAAATAAATTGTAGTAAAATTTCGCGGAATAAATTCTTTTACACAAAGAGATGAAATGAGTGCTTGCCGCTAAACATGCTACTTCATTGAGTTAAACAGTATTAAAAAAAGTTTGTGTTAGGGGTATCTGGTTCGTATTTTTTTGTAGAAAAGCCTTTCAGAGGCGCATCCTTACAAGGTTTTGTGCAATAATTTCTACATTACCATTATTAAGGGAGTGTTGAAAGTGGTACAATATTTTCACCTCTATAACTTAAGTAAATTAAAATTATGAAGTCGCCAAATCAAATCGGATTTATCTCAACAAAGATAAAGCAACTGCAAAGTGCGGTGTTGCATACTCATCCAAATGATGTTTTAAATTTGCCGGATATTACGGTGCATGCAATTGATGTAGACGAAGGAGGATGTGTATGGTTTACCGTTTTAAAACTGGCGGAAAAGAATAAACTGATATCAAAACCATTTTATGTTTCGCTCAATTTTTTTAAAAAGGAATTTCCCTTTTTTCTGAATATTTCAGGGGTTGCAACGCTTATTACAAATAAGGCGGCAATGGATCAGGTGCCGGGTTTTATCCGCAACAACGTTACAGGGGATCGTTTACTTGTATGTGTAAAAATCATGAATGCTGAATATTTTGAACACGAAAGGGCTGAGGAACATAACTGGTTTCAAAAATGCAAAACCCGGCTGGCGGCGATATTTGTGGATGAAGATTATCCCCTGGTTATTATTAACGATCCCGCAATCATCGTTGCATAATGTCCTTAAAACGGTTCAATAGGTTTCGGTATCTCTCCCAATAAAAAAGTGATGGTGAAAATGCTTCCATGCCCTACCTGTGATTGCACATCAACGGTTGCATTGTGGCTTTGTAAAATATTTAATGTAGTGGCAAGCCCCAATCCAATGCCGTTGCGCTTTGAAGTAAAATAGGGCTCAAAAAGTCTTGACTTATTTTCAGGTGTTATGCCACAACCGTTATCGCAGATAACAAGTTGCGCCTGTTTATTAAAATACCCCGTTTCCACTTCTATGATACCAGTGTTGTCAGGCACTGCCTCAATAGCATTTACCAGGATGTTTAATATTGCCATTTCCAGTTTGGGGGCATCAGCTTTTATAATGCCATCAGTTTCATCGTATTTACAGATCAGTTGGATGTTGCGCAGCAAAAGTTTATCTTTTAACGAGGCTGCAACTTCCTTTACCATGCTGTTAAGCGACACGTCAGCAAGGTTGATCTCTGCAGGTCTCGAACTTTGCAGCAGTTCAGTTACCAGGTCGTTGATGCGTTGGCCGTTTCGATGAATAATGTCGAGGTAAAAATTATCATCTTCGCTCACGGTAGTGATCTGCATCAGGTTCTCGACAGCAAGTTTTATATTATTAAGTGGGTTACGCACCTCATGCGCAAGGGTACGAATGAAGCGGCCCGAAGCTGCTAATTTCTCCGCTTGTAATGTTGCCTTTTCCGCCTTCTTTAGATCAGTAACATCGTGTATAATTCCCTGCAGGTAATTTTGATTGGTGCTATCCATTTCTATAGAAGCAGTGATCGAACAGGTTTTTATTTCTTTGTTTGCTGTAGTAAATTCAAGCTCAAAATTTTCCATCTCACCTTCATTGGCAATCTTCTCAATAAAGTAGTCAATATCGGTTGGTTTCTTCATGAAGGCGGTGAGCTTTTTTCCAATACACTCTTCCACATCGACATTTAAAATATCAGTTACCGCATAGTTAATAGTGGTGATAGTGGTATCCGGCAGCGCAATGAAAACAATGTCTTTCGATTTTTCAAATATGCTGCGATATCGCCGCTCACTTTCACGGATCTTTTGCAGGTTGTTAAAACGTTCCAGTGTATAGCGGATCGTGCGCTCCAGTTTATCTTCATCCAGGTCACTCTTTATCAGGTAATCGAATGCACCCGCTTTTGTAGCTTCAATATCAATATTGTAATTTCCTTTACCCGTTAATAAAATGATAGGAGTGGAGGTGTTTTTCGCAAGCACATCCCTGATAAGCTCAACACCATTTTTAGCCCCTAGCCGATAATCACAAAAACAAATGGTGTACTGGTGATTGCACAGTTCTACAATCGCATCATTGTAACGCTGTATCCATTTAATATCAAATTTCCATGCCGATATATTTTTGAAATAATCGCAGATAAGAATAAAATCATCCTCATCATCTTCAATCACCAATACACGGAGTACTTGCAAATTATCACTCATGAAATTATTATTGTTGTTGGGGTAAAATAATAGAAAACACGGCGCCCTTGCCCGGTTCACTGTTCGCAAAGATCAGGCCCTTATGATTGGTTACGATCTTTTTACAAATGCTTAAACCAATGCCCGTTCCGGGATACTCAGATTTACCCTGCAACCGTTGAAAAACCTGGAATATCCTGGTGGCATATTGCTGCTCAAATCCAACACCATTGTCTTTTATGGTGATAATATAAAAGGTGGAGGCAGGGTCTAACTGGTATGCTGTTTTTTCTTTTGCCGATAACTTTCCTGACTGGATATTTATTATCAGCGGTATATTTTCATTTCTGAACTTTATAGAATTATTCAGGATGTTGGAGAACACCTGTAACATTTGGCTGCCGATCCCTTCAATAATAGGCAGCGAATCTATAATTATGGTGGTATTGGTTTCTGCGATAATAAGATCAAGGCCATCCATTGCCTGTTTTACGATTTCTGCAAGGTCTATTAATTCATCAGGAGATTTATTGAGGCTTATTCTTGAAAACTCCAGCAGGTTGTCAATCAGCCGCCGCATATTATCACATGCGCCAATCATGCGGTCGATATAAAGATTTCCATCATCTCCCAGTTTGTCTAAAAACCTTAGTTGCAGACGCTGGCCAAATGTGGAAATTTTGCGAAGCGGTTCCTGCAGATCATGCGACGCTACATAAGCGAACTCTTCAAGCTCCTGGTTGGAGCGGTTCAATTCCATTATCTTGTTTTCCAGGGTCCGTTCATATTCCCTCAACTCTGTTACATCTTTTGTAGTACCAATTATCTTTTGAATTTTTCCTTCATTGTTGCGAATAATCTTTCCGTAGGTGCACAGCAATTTTACCTTGCCTTTATGATCTTTTATTTCGTAATCCCACTGATAGTGATCAATATTATTATCTATGACATTTTTAGCCCGGCCTGCCTGCGATTCCTCGGGGCTCATATTCATGTGCAACAGGTACAGATCGTTGTTTATTATAAGATCTTTTTTTGCTGCCTGGTCATATCCAAAAATGTTGTACATACCTTCGGACCAATAAATAGCGTTTCCATCCGCATCACTTTCCCAGGTACCATAGTTCAAAAACGTTTCATTTTCCTGCATCATTGATTTATAATCTGCAAGACTTTTCATACTCTCTTCCTGTAGCGTTATATTCCGGATAATACCCATTGCGCACCTCGGTTTTCCATCCTCATCATACTCTATATTTCCATACTCCGATACCGTCAATAAATTTCCTTTGTTTGTTTTAAGCTGGTACTTCCGGTCGTAGGGGTTATTTATTCTATTATCAAAAAATTCTCTGTCAAAGCTAGCACCGGACAGCATGTGGCTGGAATAGAGTTTGGGGGTAACAGCGAGATTTTCAGCTTCATCTTCGCCATCATATTCTAATAATTGATACATACCCTTTGTCCAATAGAGCTTATCAACAGTAAAATCCCACATCCAAAAGCCAAATTGTAAGATCGCTTCGGCGTTCTGCATCAGGTCATCGGCAGTATTATTTTTAAGTACGGGTATCGCCAGGCCGGCGGCATTTTCCAATTGAATATAGTAATAGGATTTATGCAGCTTTCTAACCTTAACACGATAGTAGCCGTACTTTTTTCCTTTTCTGATAAGGCGGTAAGTGGTATCGGGGAATGGCGTAAGGCCATCTCCATCCAGCAACGACTGCATTGCTGTTTTAAATGGTTCGTGGTCTTCTTTGTTTAGTAATGGTAAAATGCTGTAGTTCCATTCTGATAGATCCTGTGCAGTATAGTCGAATTCTTTCGTAAACATGCTGTTCGCATATACGATGACATCTGTTGCATTATTGTAAAAAAGAATGGGTTCGGCATCGAAAAAAGAGAATTCCCTTCCAAAGAAATTGTGATCGCCATCCTTTTCAATAGTGTCGCGGATGAAAGAAAACTCGTTTAAAAATGAATCCAGCATAGGAGTGGTTATTGTTCGTTAAACTCATTATACTGCTTCATTTTATTATACAAAGTTTTTCTATCAACGTTCAAAAGTTTGGCCGCTTTACTTTTATTAAAGTTGGCCTTTTTCAACGCATCCACTATCATTTCATATTCAGCATCTATGCTCACCGTTTTCAGCGTATGCTTTGCCAACCTGCTGAACTCATCGATCATTGCCGGATTGAAAGCATTGTCTTCTGAGGTTTTTTCAGCGCCTTCATAATCAGTAGTTGTTGTTTCCGGTTCGGTTTTATCCGCAACCTCTTCCGGCGTTGCACTTTCAAACACCAATCTTTTATGGTTGACCAGTTCAAAGGGCAAAGCAGTCACATCGATTACATCGCCATCAGCTAATAAAGCAGAACGCTTAACAACATTTTTTAATTCACGCAGGTTGCCCGGCCACTTATACATTTTAAATATTTGCTCTACTTCAGGACTGAACCCCTTTACTTCTTTCTCCAACTCGGAGTTACTTTTATTCAAAAAGAAATGCGCAAATGTGAGAATGTCATTTCGGCGATCCCTTAGCGGAGGTACATTAATGCTAAACTCGTTGAAGCGATAGTACAGGTCTTCCCTAAACCGGCCAATTTTGGCGGCGTCCCATAACTGTTCGTTACTTGCAACAATGATCCGGATGTCAAGGTCGATATCCTTATTGCCCCCAACCCGGCGCAATTTTCTTTCCTGTACCACCCTAAGAAGCGACACCTGCGCATCATAAGAAAGGTTAGCGATTTCGTCCAGGAAAACAGTACCGCCATTTGCCAGCTCAAGGCTACCTATTTTTTGACCATGAGCGCCGGTAAAAGAGCCTTTTTCATGACCAAACAATTCACTTGCCGCCAGCTCCTTAGATAATGCGCCACAATCGATTGCAATAAACGGCGCATGACTTCTTTTACTGCGGGCGTGTATTTCCTGTGCGATAGCTTCTTTTCCGCTTCCGCTTTCACCAGAAATAATTACGCTATAATTGGTAGGCGCCACCAGGTCCATCTGGCGCAATATGTCTTTGAATTCTTTGCTTTCTCCAAAAATGTATTTAGCATTTTTATCAATCTTTCCTGGCCCGGATGTTCCTGTCTTCGTGCGGCCTGTTCCGTTCAATGATGATTCGGGAACAGGAGCCGACCTGGATAACGCAATGGCGCTTTTGATAGTTATCAATATTTCTTCAGGAAACAAGGGCTTGGTTACATAATCGTAGGCCCCGTGTTTCATTACCTCTACGGCCATTTTAATTTCGCTGTAACCCGTTATAATAATAACAGGCACCTCCGGGGTAATTTGTTTTATTTGTATCAGCAATTCCTTACCATCAGTATCTCCTAACCGAAAATCACATAAGATAGCATCGGGCTTATTCCTTTCAAGTTCTTCAAGCCCTTTTTTTCCTGAGTGCGTTATCCTCACCTCAAACTGATGCCGGGTAAAAAAACGTTCCAGCAGGAGGCACATGTCCAGGTCATCGTCAATAATCAGGATCTTGTTCATAAAATTTGTAGTTTATTAAGTGTCAAATGTAATTCACGCATGTTTGGTGTAGCAATTATTTCAATAACAATAATCAAGTAGGGTAGTTCAATGAGTTAGTTTTATATTGCAATTATTGTATGGTAAACGAGGTTAGCAAGTGCTAAACAAATTTAGTTGCATTTATATAGGGATCGGTTTTATATGGCGCTATCCATTTAAAACAAAGATAAATCCAAATTTTTGGCGAAAAAATCCCACAAGTATTTCACTGATTATAAGTTACTTATGATTGCCAGCTAAAAACTTTAGTTTTATTAATCCGGATACTTGCCCGTAATGGGGAAAATTTTGGGCACCTGGGTATGTGTTCCTTTGATATTGAAAATTTTAGAATAGGAGGTGGGCACTGCTGGCAAGTTGGGGGATAAAATGTCTGTTTACCTTTTGAAAAGTCACTTTAGTTTTCCCATTCCTTTTAAAAAGTTAATGAGGTATCCTGTGGATTCATGTTTTAAAAGATACTCCTTTATAGAATCCATGTCAATCTCAAACCCGGGAAAGAATATATAACCGGTTGCTATGGTAACTATTTTATTAAATATGGTTGGATGATTCATTCAAGTCCGTTTATAAACCAACAAAAAAATGTATGCCAATACACCACTTTGGTTACATTTGAATTGGCAGATGAAAAATGCGTTGTGTTTTGTAGTGATAATTTGAAATTAATATGTAGTACTTATAGTAACCCAATTATTCCTTCACAGTTTCTTCCTCATTATGCAGGGGAGTTTCTTTTTCCCTGGCCTCATCGTATTTGATATCAGGTTTATTGTTTGGCTCTTCAACGGGAGCAGGTTCAACCTGGTTGTCATCAAGATTGGTAATTACGGGCCGTCCCTGTTTAGCTCCCTGCTCCGGATCAGTATCGTTTGCACGCTGATCTCCACCCGCAGTGCCCACCTCATGTGTGTTGTGAATAGAAGATAGATCGCTTGAACGGGCCGGCTGATGTTCCTTTAGTTGAGCCTGTTTTATTGAATCTGTATTTCCCTCGTCACCTGTTGCAGTAACTTGATTATTTCCTTTATCTTGTTCTTTTTTATTCTCAACGGCGGTATGCACGCTCCTATTTTCACTGTTCATAGACTTTTGATATTTTTAATATTATTTAAGAAATGCGGAAAAAAATATACTAAATAGTTTAAATTAGAACAGAGCTGTTTTTTAATGGAAAAATTTGAACTTATCAAATTGCGCTTCGCTTCAATGATAAGTATTACTTTAGCAAAATGTAATCAAACGATGTATATTCATGCGGTTATGAAATATTATCGAGTTATTATACTTTTAAACCAGCACCCCTGTTATGAATAAGCAGTTTATCCTGGTTGCCGAAGATGACGCAGATGACCGCTACCTGATGCAGACCGCGTTAGCAGAAGCCTGTTTCCGGGAGAACGTGACTTTTGTT